>CAYZLS010000058.1:0-8968 GCA_964479355.1 uncultured Wenzhouxiangellaceae bacterium
CGACCCCAAGCCACATGATGATTTTACGGGCAGAGTCAGCCGGCGGGCCGGCAAGGAATTCCGTCAGGGTCAGTGCGTTATTATCCCGACTGCACTGCCACAACCTGGGTGCGACCCAATACCAGTTAATAACAAACCCAAGTAGCGTAGAGGGTACCAGCCAGATGGCGGGCAGACCCCAGGCAAATGCAGCACCCGAAACACCCAGCAGGCTCCAGGCCGAAGATGAGCTGGCGGAGGCACTCAAAGCGGCTACCCACGCACCAAGTTTGCGGCCTCCGAGATAAAAATCTTCATTGTCTGTGGTGCGTTTGCTGGCCCACCAGCCGATAGACAATAGCACCAGTTGATAAATAACTAGGGTAATAATCAAACTATGCATTGGTTCTCACGAGTCTGCTGATCTGGATAGCGGAACATTTTGTTTGCGCATAGGGTCAGATTAAAGGACAATTCGCCGATTAATTATCCGAGCATCCATTTAGGAGCACAATCAAATGGTTTTTATTAAACATTGCGGGCTGGTATTGGCCGCGATTACTTTTTCAATCAATACGATGGCCACTGAATTGACTACAGCCCAGCAAAAACTAGGTTACATCATCGGTATGGATATCGGCAAGTCGCTGCGCGAGCAGAAGACAGACGTGGATTTTGATTCGTTGATAGCCGCCATTCGCGCCAGCTTCAATGGCGACGCGCTGGCGTTAACACTTGACGAAGCTGCGGTTATTCGCCAGGCGTACATTGAGAAGAGGCAGGCGCAACAACAGGCAGAAACCGCTGTTGTGGGCGAGAAAAATCTTGCTGAAGGCCAGAAATTTTTGGCTGAGAACAAGAGCAAAGAAGGTGTGCAGGTTACCGACACTGGCTTGCAGTACAAAGTGCTGACCATGGGCACTGGCAGCAAACCGGCTGCTACCGATACCGTCAAAGTACACTATCGCGGAACACTCCTCAATGAAACCGAGTTTGATAGCACTTATGCGCGTGATGAACCCATATCTTTTGCCCTGAACCGGGTAATTGCTGGCTGGACCGAAGGTGTGCAATTGATGCCGGTTGGCAGCAAGTTCGTGTTTTATATTGCGCCAGACCTAGGCTATGGTGAAGGTGGCGGTGGTCTTATTCCAGCCAATTCAACCCTGGTCTTTGAGGTTGAGCTGCTGGATATAGAAACCCCGGAATAGTTCTGCGTGTGGGCCGCGCTGCCATACCTAAAGGCGCGGCCAGAATAACCATGAGCAAAAGCCTGAAAGATCAATTACTCGATCTTAAGCTGGTTTCAAAACTGGCCCGCCACAAGCGTGCTCAAGCAGATAAACCCATGGCAAATGCTGGCAAGGCCAGGGCAGGTAACACCAAGACAGTCAAGGTCAACGTAGGCAATGCGGATATTTCACTGCACCAGGCTTACCGGATGCGGGAGCAGCAAGATCGCCAGAAAAAAGAACAGGCTGCTACGCTTAAACGTGAACAACAACGTCTGCGCAGGGAAACCAACCAGAAAATTCGCAAACGGGTTGATGCCTTCGCCATCCGCGATACCAATGCTGACAACAAAAGAGATTTCCTCTTTAAAGGCCGGCTTCGCAGTGTTTTGGCAACCCCTGAGCAAATCCGGGCAATCAATTCGGCAACTTTAGGCATCGTTTACCTCAGTGGCAGTTATCATTTGCTGCCAATAGAAAAAGTTGCAGAAATACGCCAGTTTGCACCAGAACACGCGCCGGAGTTGCAAGCAGGTGAAATTCAAGATCAGGATGAACAGGAGCACCCGGTACCTGATGACCTGATCTGGTGAAAACACCGATCCTGCCAAGCCTTACAAGATAATATTGGCTGCCAAGAGCCTGCGTGCCTGCTGCGGGCTGATGTTCTTGCGGGTGGCGTAATCCAGCAACTGGTCCTCGAGGATATTTCCCAATACAAAGTAACTGCTTTCTGGATGGGCGAAATAGTAGCCTGAGACAGAGGCCGCCGGTAACATGGCAAACCCGCTGGTTAACTGCATGCCGGAATTTTGCTCGGCATCAAGCAAGGCAAACAATTTCTCTTTTTCACTGTGATCGGGGCAGGCCGGATAACCGGGGGCAGGGCGTATGCCGCGATATTTCTCGGCAATCAAAGCTTCATTATCCGATGATCCCGGTTGTTCATAAGCCCACAATTCTTGGCGTAGCAGGCGGTGGCTGTACTCAGCCAGTGCTTCGGCCAGCCGGTCTGCCAGTGCTTTGAGCAGGATGGACGAGTAGTCATCATGGGCTTGTTCAAACTCAGCTAGTTTTGTTTCATTCCCCAGACCTGCAGTTACAGCAAACAGGCCGATGTGGTCATCGAGCCCTGCGGTTGCCGGGGCGACAAAATCTGCAAGGCAACGATTGAAACGACCGCTGGCCTTGGGTTTTTGTTGGCGCAGGAAATGCAGGCGTTGGCGTTCGTCGTGGCGCAATTCATCACTATAAATAATGATATCATCACCCTCGGTTGCAGCCGGAAAAATGCTGATAGTTGCACGGGCTCGCAACCATTTTTCGTCGACAATCTGCATCAGCATCGCCTGAGCGTCCGCGAATAAACTGCTTGCTGCCTCACCCTTGTCTACATCTGTCAGGATCTCAGGGTAGTGGCCCTGCAGTTCCCAGGTCTGAAAAAACGGGGTCCAGTCGATTAACGGAGTAAGCTCCGTTAATGCAACATTGTCAAACACGTGCAGACCCGGATTGGCCGGCTGGCTGATTGAATCTGCTTGCCATTGGGGCGCAAATGCATTCTCGCGAGCTTCTTGCAAACTGATGTGTGGTTTGCGTGAACTGCCTTTTGCGCGGCGTTCACGCATCTGGGTGTAGCTTTGCGCTGTTGTTTCGGTCAGTTTCCTTCGTTCATCTTCGTTGCTGAGTTGCCTGGCAATACCCACTGCGCGCGAAGCGTCTTTGACCCAGAACGTACCCTTGGAGTACTCAGGGTCAATGCACAATGCAGTATGTAATGGCGAGGTGGTTGCACCGCCAATCATCAATGGCAAGCGCAAGCCGCGGCGTTCCATTTCGGCCGCCACAAACCGCATTTCTTCCAATGACGGGGTGATCAGGCCGGACAGGCCAATAATATCCACTTCCTCTTTAATCGCAGCTTCGAGGATGGCTTCAGAAGATACCATCACACCCAGATCTATGACCTCATAGTGATTGCAGCTCAATACCACCCCGACAATGTTCTTGCCGATATCGTGTACATCACCCTTGACGGTTGCTATCAGGATGCGGGTTGCTCGCTTATCACTGATGCCGGCACGGCGTTTTTCTTCTTCGATATACGGGATCAGAACCGCCACTGCCTGTTTCATGACACGTGCACTCTTGACCACCTGGGGCAGACACATGCGGCCATCGCTAAACAGGTCGCCAACGATATTCATACCGTCCATCAACGGGCCTTCGATAACATCCAGTGCCTGTGCGGCCTGTTGCCGGGCGGCTTCGGTATCTTCGCTGATAAATGTGTTGATGCCCTTAACCAGTGCGTGCTTCAGACGTTGTTCTACCGGTTCTTGGCGCCAGGCCTCATCCATTGTTTCGGTCTTGCTTACACCCTGGAATTCCTGCGCCAATTCGAGCAAGCGGTCGGTCCCGTCGGCGCGACGGTTCAGCACTACGTCTTCAACAGCCTCGCGTAAAGCCGGGTCAATTTCGTCATAAACCTCTAGCTGGCCTGCATTGACGATGCCCATGTCCATGCCTGCATGTACGGCGTGATACAAAAACACACTGTGGATGGCTTCGCGGACCCTGTCCTGGCCCCGAAAAGAAAATGAAACATTGCTAACCCCGCCCGAAACCAAAGTGCCCGGGCAGGTTTGCTTGATCCGGCGGGTGGCCTCGATGAAATCCAAACCATAGCTGTTGTGTTCTTTGATGCCGGTCGCAATGGCGAAAATATTGGGATCGAAAATAATATCTTGCGGCGGAAAGCCAACTTCCTGCGTCAGTAGCTGCCGGGCCCGCTGGCAAAAACTGACTCTTTTTTCCAGCGTGTCGGCCTGGCCGTTTTCATCAAAAGCCATCACGATGACAGCCGCGCCAAAGCGCAATATCGTACGGGCCTTGTCGATAAACGCCGCTTCACCTTCTTTGAGGCTAATTGAATTGACCACCCCCTTGCCCTGCAAACAGGCCAGACCAGCTTCGAGTACATCCCAACGGGATGAATCCAGCATCACCGGCACCCGGGCGATGTCAGGTTCAGACGCAATCTGGTGCAAAAATCGGGTCATGGTGGCCGGGCCATCGAGCAGGCCCTCGTCCATGTTGATGTCAATGATCTGTGCGCCGTTTTCGATCTGCTGACGTGCAACCGCAACCGCAGATTCAAAATCATCTGCTTGGATAAGGCGGCGGAATACAGCTGAGCCGGTAACATTGGTGCGTTCACCGACATTCACAAAATTCAGTTCCGGTGTAATAGTCAACAGCTCAAGACCGGACAAGCAGCAATAAGGACTCGGTTCTTGTGGGGTTCTGGGCTGTTGCTCTGCCAGAGCTTTGGAAATGGCCCGGATGTGTTCCGGACGGGTACCGCAGCAGCCACCCGCAAGATTGATTAAACCGTCCCTGGCAAATTCATCCAGAATGTCGGCCATGTGGGTTGGTGTGTCATCGTAGTCGCCCAATTCATTGGGTAACCCGGCATTGGGATGGACGCTGACAGGGCAATCGGCAATGCGCGCAAGTTCCTGTAGCCAGGGACGTAGTTCAGTGGCACCTAGGGCGCAATTGAGACCGATAGCCAGTGGTTTGGCGTGGCGTATGGAAGTCCAGAACGCAGCAACCGTTTGCCCTGACAGCGTCCGGCCGCTGGCATCAGTTATTGTGCCCGAAATCATCACCGGCAAACGATAACCCCGCTGTGTGAATACATCGTCAATGGCGATTAACGCAGCTTTACAATTAAGTGTGTCGAAAATTGTCTCGACCATCAGAATGTCAACCCCACCGGCGACCAACCCAGTAACGGCTTCGGCATAGGACGCCCGCAACTCGGCAAAACTGATATTCCGGAAATCAGGCCGATTTACATCGGGTGATAATGAAGCGGTGCGGTTGGTCGGGCCCAGGCAACCAATGACAAAGCGGGGTTTATCGGGTGTTTTGACGCTGAACCGGTCCGCCTCAGCACGCGCCAGTTGTGCTGCAGTCCGATTTAATTCTTCGACCAGTGATTCCATACCGTAATCGGCCTGTGAAATGCTAGTGCTGTTAAAGGTGTTGGTTTCAATCAGGTCGGCACCTGCTTGCAGGAAAGCGCGATGGATGCCGGTAATCTTCTCAGCCTGAGTCAGACTCAGCAGGTCATTGTTACCGCGTACAGATGAGGGGTGATCTTTGAAACGCTCACCACGAAAATCATTTTCCTCAAATCCCAACGCCTGGATCATCGTGCCCATGGCGCCGTCCAGTATCAGAATACGTTTGTCTAAAAGGCGCTCCAACTGCGCGGCGCTTTGTGGGTCTTTATAGGGTTGTGAATACATGCTATTTACCCAGGGTCTGGTGCGTGTTAGCTGGGCCTAACATAGTTTGGTAGCGATCAAGGTCAGCACTTCGAAGTTAGGCGCGCGTTTCTCAATGGCTGATACCTGTACGTTGAGTGCTTCAAGCCCGCTCGTTACACAGAATTTGCGCAATTGGGGGATTGTGAAGCCGAGGTTCAAATGGTTATAAGGCGCTACGGCATTTTCATGTGGATGTTTTTGTAAGGTCACTGCAAGCAGGCGACCGCCGGGCCGCAATACCCGTTGGACCTGCTCAAATACCATATCTGGTTTATTGGTATAAGTTAGTGCATGCATCAGTAATACGGTATCTATTGAGGCGTCCGCAACCGGCAAATCATGCATATTGCCGAGTTCAAAACTAACATTTGAATAGTCTCGCAGGCGATGTTTACCAGCATCCACCACCCGCTGGCTAATATCCAGGCATTTGATGCTGGTTGCATGCGGTGCCAGTAACTCGGCCAGCACACCATCGCCTGAAGCGACATCCAGCACAGCACCCAAATTGAGCAATTGCACAATCGCACGGGTGGTGGCTTCCCAGGTTCGCCCCGGCGAGTAGTGACGTTCCATGTCACCGGCGACGCTGTCGGCCCAACTAGCCTTGCCATGTCGGGTCTTGAGTACCGGGGAGATGCGCTCCCAGTCTTGTTGAATGAGTGGGTCGCTGGTATCAGAGCGCAACAGTCTCCACAATGCCTCTAGGCCTGGATCGGCAATCTTGCCGGTCATTCGGTAATAAACAAATACGCCTTCGCGGCGATCATTAACCAGACCGGCTTTTTTTAGCTTGGCCAGATGAGTCGAAACACGGGGCTGTGCAAGCTGGGTGATGGCGGCCAATTCAGCCACACTCAGTTCTTCCTGGTTCACCAGCATTAACAAGCGCAAGCGCGTACTGTCTGCCAGTAGCCGAAAATGTTGTGAGGCGTGCTGCAAGTCCATCTTTGTTCGATATATCCTTATATCATGATTTAAAGATATATGAGAGATTAACCAGTAGAGCAGTTGCGGTCAACTGGTGTGAGCGCTGACCTTACGCGCAGGTCCACAAAAGCCATGTTTCCCAACCGTAAAGTCTTTATAATTTCGCAAAGAGATCAATGCGCTCAGGAGAACCAGTGCAAACCAGCAACGAATCAGCTAAGCAGTCATTACCCCTGATATCAGGCGGCATGCCAAAAACATTGGCCAATCGGGTTGCCAGCTTGCCATTGCTCTATCCGGCACTGGACGTGGCAGAAACGGCTGCCCAGCGTAAAACCGATGTACTGAGTGTGACCACCGTCTTTTTTGGCCTGGGCGACAGGCTGGGTCTTAAATGGCTGCGAGAAAGTGTAGAAAAACTACCGGTGAAAGGCCAGTGGCATGCCCATGCGCGTGGTAATCTGCGGGATGAATTATATTCTCAACATCGACGGCTGGCTAGCAGGGTTCTGGAGACCTGTGCAGATGAAAAAAATCTGGTCGGTTGCTGGATGCAAACCCATGCTGTTGATGTTCGAAGGGTGACCCAGATGATGAAAGGCATGGAAGGCCTAAAAACGATGGATTATGCCACGGTATCGGTAGCGGTGCGTTCACTGGAACAATTATTGGTGGAAACAGAATAAATGACAGAACCCCGCATTCATTTTGTTGCCAGCCGGAGCGCACCCGCCGGGGAATCTGCGAAAATGATACAAAAACGTTATGGCCAACGGCCGCTGAACGAGGCAGATATTATCGTTGCCCTCGGCGGTGATGGTTTTATGCTGCGCACTTTACATCGTTTCATCAAGAGCGGCCTGCCGGTTTTCGGAATGAAAATTGCCAATGTCGGTTTTTTGATGAACCGCTACAGCGAGGATGATCTAGTGGCAAGACTGGCTGCTGCAAGAGAGGTAAGCCTCAATCCTTTATGCATGGAAGTTGAAACTGAATCCGGTACGCGTATCAGCGCCCTTGCCATCAACGAGATATCTTTACTACGTCAAACCAACCAGGCCGCCCATCTGCGCATTCTCGTTAATGGTGCAGTCAAGGTGGAGGAGTTGGTGTGCGATGGTGTGTTGCTTTCAACCGCCGCCGGGAGTACGGCCTATAACCTCTCGGCACATGGTCCGATCCTGCCGCTGGGTACGGAAGCGTTGGCGTTGACACCCATCAGCCCATTCAGGCCACGCCGCTGGCGTGGTGCAATTTTACCGGGCTCAGCACACATCAGTATTGAAGTGCTGGATCACTACAAGCGTTCCGTGAGTGCGACCGCTGATGCCCATGAAGTCCGCAATGTCACACGTGTCGATGCCTTTGAGGACAATAAAACTGAGCTAAGATTGATGTTTGACCCCGAGCATTCGTTGGAAGAGCGGATATTGGATGAACAGTTTCTTTGAGTCTGATCCCGGTACTTCTCATCTTCTGAGAATTCCTCTGCTATGCTGCGTGTATGGATACACCATTGGTAGTGGCGATTTCATCACGTGCCTTGTTTGATCTGGATGCAAGCCATGCGGTGTTTGAGATTGAAGGCCTCAAGGCCTACGCCAAATACCAATTGCAACGGGAAAATGAGCCCCTACAGTCAGGCGTAGCCTTTGCGCTGGTCAATAAACTGCTGGCCTTGAATGATGCTGCAGTAAACCACCCCGGAGTGGAAGTTATTCTTTTGTCACGCAACAGTGCCGATTCTGGCCTGCGAATTTTCAACAGCATTGAACACCATGGCCTGAACATTCAACGGGCCGCGTTTACCAATGGTGCGAGTCCGTTTCGCTATATGCAGGATTTTTGCGCACAATTGTTCCTCTCCGGCCATGCAGACGATGTACGAAAGACACTGCAAGCCGGGTTTGCAGCCGCGATCATCCTGTCCGGTGCCCAAAATCAGTCCGGCGGTGAACAGTTGCGCATTGCTTTTGATGGCGATGCGGTGCTGTTCAGTGATGAAGCCGAACGGGTGTACCAGTCCGAGGGGCCGGAAGCCTTTGCGCTCACGGAGCAGCAGAATGCCGCAACACCACTGGCGGGTGGTCCGTTCAAACCTTTATTGCAGGCTCTGCAACGCATTCAATCAGCTTATCCGATCGAAGACAACCCCATCCGCACTGCCTTGGTAACGGCCAGATCCGCCCCGGCCCACAAACGGGTGATTCTGACCTTGAGAAAATGGGGGCTGCGGATTGACGAGGCATTATTTTTGGGTGGTAAAAGCAAAGGGCCGTTTCTGGCCTCTTTTGGTGCTGATATTTTCTTCGATGACCAGCAAGTGCATTGTGACTCAGCCCGGCAACACGTCGCTACTGGTCATGTGCCCCATGGTGTGCAAAATCCCTGACCCCGCTAATTCACCGCTTGGGTAACCTCAGATCCAGAATGAGTAAGTATCCCCCGGCAAAGCCGGGGGCTTTAGTTTGTGAGCCGCTCAAAGCG
>CAYZLS010000059.1:0-8907 GCA_964479355.1 uncultured Wenzhouxiangellaceae bacterium
AATGACAGGCAAAAGCCTGTCATTGCCACAGGTCTACAGGCTGTCGAGCGATCAACTACCAGCTATAGCTCATCTCGAACCCATAAGTGCATGGCGAGCGCGCCGCCGCGTAAGACCACAGGTTAACGACATCAAAACCAATGCCGTTTGCGTGCGGTAACAGTAACTTCCTCTAACTCCCGTGTTCCTTCGTCCTATGCTTGCAAGTTGATGGTAAACAGAGTTGACGCTGCCGCTTTCAAAACGACGATGCCTAATAAGTTCCAATGGTTCAAGTGTTTCATGTGTATTTATCCCCGGTAATGCAGAACTTCACACCTGCATGCCACCAGGCCCGAAAATTCCTAGTAAGCAAATAAACTTGAACTTTATTCAATTTTTCCACAAAATGCGAAGCACTGTCAAGCGGGCAGCAATTGATGCAGCACCGCTTTGGACAATTCGAGTCTCATGAAAACTGGAGCTTAAACTAGGGGAGTGCAATGACCGATATAGTAGTGGAGCGAAAAGGTGAAGTTGCATGGATTCGACTTAACCGTCCGGAACGCATGAATGCCTACGATGCGGAGATGGCCGAGACACTTATCGGGGCTATCGAAAATGCCGCTGATGCCGGTGTAATAGTGCTTACAGGTACCGGTCGTGCCTTTTGCGCCGGTGGCTATCTTGCCGATCTCAGTGACCCGGATCCGGAAGCGCTCAGAAAGATGTTTTACGGCTCCCTGAAAGTTTACGAAGCTATCAGAACCTCTCCCAGGCCGGTGATCGCAGCAGTAAACGGCGCTGCCGCAGGTGGAGGCAATGAGTTGGTGGTGGCCTGCGACATGGCCATTGCCGTCGAACAAGCTACTTTCGGCCAGACCGGTGTCAAGGTGGGGAGTGCTCCAGTGCTAGGTGGCACCAATTTCCTGGCCATAAGTATCGGCGAAAAACGGGCCAAGGAAGTGGCATTTTTGTGTCGGCGTTACACTGCCCGGGAGGCGCTGGCAATGGGTTTGATCAATGCCGTAGTTATGGCAGAACAACTGGAAGATGAAGCCACAAAATGGGCTGATGAGCTACTGCGCATGAGTCCCCGTTATCTCGAAATTGCCAAGATATCCTCCAATGTCTGGTGGAATCAGAGCCGCGACAATTATTTGAGTGGTCTTGGCATGCTGGTGCAGGCAATTGGTTCCAAAGACATGCTAGAAGGCGCATCCGCGTTTATGGAAAAACGACGACCGCAATTTGAAGGACGAGCAGTCAAAACCAAGGACATCTGACTGCGACCGGCAGGAAGAACAGGATAGCAAGACAATGAATTTTGAACTGGGTAGTAAATATCTGAGCATTCAGCAACAGGCCCGCGAGTTTGCACAATCAATAGAATACCTAGCCGTAGAAGCAGACGAAATGAGTGAGGTTCACCCCGATCTTCTCAGCGCACTGCGACAAAGCGGGCTGAGCCGGCTGGTGGTGTCAGCTGAATTCAGCGGTGTGTCAACGACGTTAGACCCGGTGGCCATTTGTGTGGTCAGGGAAATTTTGATGGCAACTTCCTGCCAGGCAGATTCCCTGTTTGCCATGCAGGGTATAGGCAGTTTTGCACTTTCTATAGGGGGGTCTGAAGCACAGAAAAGACATTGGTTGCCAAAAATTGCCAGTGCCGAATGCCTGCCGGCGTTCGCACTCACAGAACCCGGGTCAGGATCGGATCTGAAGTCCATCACCTCGGAGCTGGTAACTGATGGCGAAGGCTTGCTGCTTAACGGCTCCAAGTCATTCATCTCCAACGCTGGTGTTGCGGCCTACTACATTGTCTTTGCCCGTGATGATGATGGGTTTTCGATGGTGTTGGTACCTGCGGATGCGAAAGGTATCAGTGTGACGCCAACGCCTGACATCATTGCACCGCATGTGATGGGTGAAGTAGTTTTTGACCAGGTGCGAATGGCAGCAGACGCGCGTCTCGGTGCGGCTGGTGATGGCTTGAACCTAGTATTGGCGACACTCGGTGTATTTCGTGTGTCGGTAGCGGGTGCTGCAGTAGGACTGGCGCAGGCAGCGCTTGAAGAGGCCGTTCGCCATACCCGGAATCGCATCCAGTTTGGCCGCCCGCTGAACAGGTTGGGTCCGGTTGCGCAAATGCTGGCAGACTGCTGGACAGAAATAGAGATGGCGCGTCTCATCACTTACCGTGCCGCACATCTGGCCGGTAGTGACTCTGCGGGAAATCTCCACTATTCTTCGATGGCAAAACTCGGCGCCAGCGAGATGGCCTCGCGAGTGGTTGATCGTTGTGTGCAAATGATGGGACGTTTCGGTCTGATCAGGGATTCCAAGATGGGACGGCTTTACCGCCAGGCCCGTCCTATGCGAATCTATGAGGGTGCCTCGGAAGTACTGCGTCAGGGTATTGCCAAAAAACTTAACGAGGAAGTGCAGTGATCGATTTTCAGTTGGAAGCCAAAGTTGCCATCGTAACCGGCGCCAGCCGAGGGCTGGGTAGGGCCGCTGCCGTGGCACTGGCTGAACAGGGTGTCGGAGTTTTGGCGGTTGCGCGATCAATTGACGAACTGCAAAAGCTGGAATCTGAATATCCCCGCAAAATCAAAGCATGCCCATGCGATATGGGGGATACGGAAGCTGTGGCCAAGCTGCCGGGACAGGCAATTAATGCGTTCGGCCGACTGGATATTCTCGTCAATAATGCCGGCATTGCACCGGCAGGACTGTTTCTAAAGCAGGACAATCAGGTCTGGCATGATGTTATGGCGATAAATATCACGGCGCCTGCCCTGTTGGCAAAAGCAGCTGGAAAGCACTTGGTGTCACAAAGGTCGGGAAAGATCATCAATATTGCCTCCACTTCGGGTATTCTGGGGAAACCCTTGCTGGTAGCCTACTCATCTTCCAAGGGCGCATTGCTGCAATTTACCAAGGCGCTGGCTGGCGAATGGGCCAAGAAGGGGGTGCAGGTCAATGCCATCGCTCCCGGCGCGTTTGTAACTGATGCTCAGCGTGCGGTGCTTGAGTCACCGGAAATTCTTGCGCTCCGTCTTGGCAAAATCCCCGCCAAACGAATGGGTGAACCGGATGAGATAGGACCGATGATCTGCTACTTGGCCTCACCCCTGTCGGATTTCGTTACCGGCAGCGTGTTTGTCATAGATGGGGGAGAATCCAGTAAATTGTAAACTGGCCCGATTCAAAACATGGTGAAACAGAATAATCCGAAGACTAACAGGCGCATGATTCTTCCTGGCACACGTGACGGAACACGGCGACAGCTGATACTTGCCGCGTTTCATGATTGCATCATTGACAAGGGTTATGCAAAGACAGCCTTGCGCGACGTGGCGCAAAGTGCCGGCATGACGGCAAGCCACCTGCTTTATTATTTTCCCGGCAAGGACGCCATACTTGTGCAATATTTCGAAAATGTTTCTCAAACCATCGTTGAGCGACTTGAGGATTTCAGTTCGGAACCGCCGCAACGACAGCTTAACCTTTTGGCTGACCTGTTTTTCTCCGGCAAAGGTATCACCCGCTCTGAAATCGGATTCATGCTTGAATGTTTTGGTGTGGCGGTACACGATAAGCAGTTGCATGATCACAAGAAAAAGTTGGACCGTTACTGCAAGAATTACCTGGCTGAACTTTTCAGGCAGTCGCCCTGCGGCCCAGAGAAAGCTGAAAATTCGGCAGAAACCGGTTACTCAATGTTAATCGGTCTTCGCACCGCGGCGTATTTTGATGCGCGTCTCAAGTTGTCCAGGGCGCGACATTTATTCCACGACAGACTATCAAGCCTGGCTGGCCTCTGATGCTGGACATTGGTAGTGCCCGGAAGCCATATTCCAGATTCACCTACAGGTAGCAAATGATGAAAGCCAAACAAAAAATTGCCATTCATGAGTTATTGAGTCGCGCCGCGTACTACTTTGACATGCACGACATCAGCAAGCTGGAAAGCTGTTTTACCCCGGATGCCAATATGCTGGTGAATATTGCAGACGGCCAGACTTTTGGCCCTTTTGAAGGACAGGCTGCGATCATGGGATTGATGAGCGCTACACTGGCAAATCAGACTGATATCCGCCGTCATGTGATTTGCGATATATTTTTTGAGTCCGAGGGCAGCAAACAGGCCACGGTTGTGTCCACCCTGTTGCTGTCTTCAGCCAAGGCAGGCGAAATAAGCCTGGTAACAAGCGGGATTTATCGTGATATAGTGAAGAAAATTGATGGGAAATGGTTATTTGCAGACAGGCGTCTCGACTTGGATATGCCTTTCTAACTCACAATGAACCTCCTACTCAATAACGAACTTCTGTTGAACATTGGCCGTTCGACCGAGCCCCAGCGGGAATTTGTCACACGCCGGGACATACGAAAATATTCTGTCGCGACCGGTCAACGTCTGCAGAAATTCCTGGCCGGTGATGAAGCGCCGCCCTTGTACCATATAGCCTTGTTCTGGGACGTTGTTGAATTGGGTGAACTCAGCGCCGATGGTGTATCGGTGGATCATCTGATTCCTGAATTACCGCTAAAGCGGGCCATGGCCGGAGGATTGAAAGTTGACTATTATCAACCAATAAGACCGGGTGACACATTGATCGCTGTACGTACTTTATCGAACATTTATGAAAAACACGGTGCCAGCGGACCGTTGATCTTTTACGAAGTCGTGATGGCTGTCGTGAACGATTCCAATGCGCCGGTTCTGACCCAAAAAACCACGCGGATAATGCGTTAGGCCATGTCCAGGATCAATAAGCTGCGATCTGGCGAGCCGCTACCGGAGACTGAATATGTCACCGATATCATTCAGCAGTTCATGTATAACGCTGCGTTATGGAATGCGCACCGGATTCATTTTGATCATGCCTATGCGACCGGGGTTGAGGGTTATCTAGGACTGGTGATCGCAGGTCCGCTAATGGGTGACTGGCTGACACAAAGCATCAATGACTGGTTGGGTGATGACGGACGCCTGGTTTCTTTTGAATATTCCAATCGACGGGCGGCCTATGTCGGCGACGTGCTGCACGCCAATGGCACGGTAGTTGCTGTTGAAGCTGACACGGGAATGGTCAGGCTGGAGCTACAAATAAGTAATGCAGCCGGTGAGACGGTGACACCGGGTGCTGCTATTGTGCATTTCGCGGATTAGGCAGGTGAATTCTTTGCGTGGAAAAGTCGCAATTGTCGGCGCAGCCGACACTGAGGTTGGAAAACTTCCGCATTCCAGTGCCACCGGCTTGTGTGTCGAGGCAGCTTTACGGGCGCTTGCTGATGCCGGCATTCACAAAGACCAGGTAGATGGTTTAGTCACCTGCCACTCCATGACCGAACCACATATGTATCATGCCGAGGCCATCGCTGAGTACATGCAGATTTTCCCCAGCTACTGTGTCACTGCAAATGCAGGTGGCGGCACTACTTTTTCGGTACTCCAAAATGCTGCCGCGGCGATCCTGGCCGGCGTCTGCAAAACAGTACTGATCACCATGGCGGATTGTCTTCGCACCGGTCTGACGTGTGAGCAGGCCATGACCCTGCAGTCTTCTACCGGGCATCCCCAGTTCGAAATGCCCTATGGCCCGACAGTACCTGCATACTACGCATTGATTGCTCGGGCACACATGGACCATTATGGAACCACCGCAGAACAGCTGGCTGCAGTAGCGGTCAGCGGCAGGACCTATGCTGCCATGAATCCGCAGTCACAAATGCGTGAACCGATCAGTATTGAAGATGTGTTGAATTCCCGCATGATCGCAGACCCTCTTCATTTGCTGGATTGCTCACTGGTATCGGATGGCGGTGCGGCGGTCGTTCTGACTTCAGCCGTGGGGGCAAAAGACTTTCCAAATCACCCAGTCTATGTACTGGGGATTGGCGAGGGACACGGCCACGAACACATTTCGCAGGCACGCAGTTTAACCACATCAGCCGCGCAGGAGTCAGGTCAGCGCTCATACAAAATGGCTGGCATGGGTCCTGCTGATATCGATGTCGCGCAAATATATGATTGCTTCACTCCGGTTGTGTTGATCGAGTTGGAAGACCTTGGGTTTTGCAACAAGGGCGAGGCCGGAGCATTCGTTGCCAGTGGTGAGACCGCACTAGGTGGCTCCCTGCCCATGAATACCAATGGTGGCCTGCTATCCTATTGTCATCCGGGTAATCCCGGTTCCTTGTTTGCCTTGACCGAGGCGGTGGCCCAGTTACGGGGGGCTTCAGGCATACGCCAGGTCAAAGGAGCCGAAACGGCGTTGGTACACGGCCAGGGCGGCATCATGTCCAGCCACGCCACCCTGATCCTCGGTTGTGAGCAGGTTTTGTGACTCATCACGCAGAGAAAAATTTTCCCCGCCGCAGCCCTGTTACAGATGCCTATTGGGATGCATGTCGAGACCACAAATTGCTCATTCAAGCTTGTACGGACTGCGGTAGCTACCAGTTTTACCCGCGTACTTTTTGCGCCACCTGTTCGTCCAAAGAGATTGGTTTTGTAGCGGCCAGTGGGCATGGAACGGTTCTAACATGGACCGTTGTACGGCGTGCAGTATCTGCTGCCTATGCCGCCGATGTTCCTTATGTCATAGCACTGATCAAGCTGCGCGAAGGACCGGTTATGATGAGCAAGGTCATCGCTTGTGACTTTGAACTGATGCACGCAGGCATGGCGGTTGAGGTCAGTTTTGAGGACTGGTCGGAACAGGTATCAATGCCGGTTTTTATGCCCGCCACCGACGACTCCAACACCTAAACAGCATGCGCGATCAAAACGCCTGGTTGGAGCTGACCATCGAAGATGCGATCGACCCCGACTTGCCCATTTGCGATGCACACCATCATTTATGGGATCATCCGGGCAGCCGCTACCTCGTGAATGAATTTCTGAGCGATATTGGAGATGGCCACAATATTGTCAAAACAGTATTTGTTGAATGCCTGCAATTTTACACACGCGGTGGCAACGAGAACTTTCGTTCATTGGGGGAAACGATACGGGTTGATCAAATGGCAGGTGAAATGCCGGCGGACGCAGGTACGCAGGTGGCAGCCGGCATTGTCGGCTTTGCCGATCTGACACTCGGCGCCGCTGTACTACCCGTACTTGAGGCACATTCACAAGCCAGTTCCCGCTTTCGTGGTGTCCGTCATGCCAGTGCCTGGCATGATGACGATAATATACATAATGCGCATACACAGCCCTCTCAATATCTGCTCCAAAGTGCTGAATTTCGCAACGGTCTGACCCAGCTGGCTGAGCTGGAACTGAGTTTTGACGCCTGGCTTTATCATGTGCAGATACCGGAGCTGATAGAGCTTGCCCGGTCCATGCCCGGACTGGAAATTATTCTCAACCACATGGCCGGTCCCCTGGGCATCGGACCCTATGCCGGCAAACGTAAACAGGTATTTGCGCAATGGCGCAAGCAGATGGCGGCACTTTCACAGTGTGAGAATGTGACGGTCAAACTGGGTGGCCGTACGCTGACCATGAGTGGTTTTGGCTGGCATAAACTTGACTCGCCTCCCGGCTCCGTCGAGTTGGCCGCTGCCATGGCGCCTTATTTCGATGCCTGTATAGAACTGTTCGGGACGCAAAGGTGCATGTTCGAAAGTAATTTTCCTGTAGATCGCGCTTCATGCTCGTACACGGTGTTGTGGAACGCCTTCAAACGGGTCAGTCAGAGGTTTTCGGACACCCAACGGGCTGACCTGTTTCACGATACTGCAGCCAGAGTTTATCGCCTCAACAGCTGATCGACGAATTCCAGGCAGGCCCGTAACGTTTACATCTATGGTGTAGTGGTGTTGCGCTTTAAGCGTATTAATCCAGAGATATCATGATCCCCATCACCCCATTCAACCAGTTTGCGGTAATCCATGATCGCGGCCTCCACGCCAGTCATATTGATATTCAAGTCTTGTGCCAATGTCTGGCAAATCAATAAATCTTTCAACAACAGCGACAACTTAAAGCCCACATCAAAGCGGTCCTGCAACATGGTTTTACCACGATGTTCCAGGAACCAACTGCCCGCAGCACCGGCGCCTATTACAGCTAATAGACGCTCCGGAGGCAGATTTAGTTTCCCTGCAAGCGCAAGGGCTTCGCAAACCGCCTCTGCAATTCCCGCAATCATGACCTGATTGACCGCCTTGGTGGCTTGGCCAGAACCCACCGGCCCCATGTGGGTAACGGATGCCGAAATCGTATTTAAAACTGGCATAATCAACGAAATATTGGCGGAATCACCCCCTGCCATGACCGCCAGCGTACCGTTGCGTGCACCTTCAACACCACCTGATACCGGCGCATCCACAAATCCGGCAGAGACCGTTGCAAGGCTCGCAGAGACCTGTCTGGCAGTTGCCGGACTGACTGTGGAGGTATCGACAATGATGGTGCCCGGTTTAACTGCTGCCAATAACTGCTCAATAACATCCAGCAAATCCTGGTCTGCGGACACACAGGTCAGAATGACATTGCAATCGGCGGCCAACCGGGTCAGATCCGCGGCAACTGCTACTCCGCTTAGCCCCTCGAATGCAGCGGCTTTGCTGGTCGTGCGATTCCAGACCAGCGACAGTAAACCAACCTCAGCCAGTTGTTTTGCCATCGAAGCACCCATGGCGCCGAGGCCAATCACACCTGTTTTGATAGGCTCATTCATGTTAATCACAACGCATCGTCACCTTCTTCCTCGGTCCGGATCCTGACTGCCTGCTCCAAAGACTGGACAAAAATCTTGCCGTCACCGATACGACCGGACGATGCCGCTGCAACAATGGCCTCCACTACGACTTCGGTACGTTCCTCGGGCACTGCAATTTCAAGTTTCAGTTTGGGTAAGAAATCAACCACGTATTCTGCCCCGCGATATAGCTCGGTATGGCCTT
>CAYZLS010000060.1:0-8835 GCA_964479355.1 uncultured Wenzhouxiangellaceae bacterium
GGCATTGACTGCAGTATCCAACAATAGATCACGGTTCATCACAAAGCCGTCGATCCCGCTGCGAAACATCGCCAAAGGCTGGGCCTCCAGCGGTGAACCAGCCGTTTTTCCATAACCGACGGTTATGAATATTTCCCATGCAGCTTGCTCCGCGTCACCCTTATTTTCGTGCCAGCGATAGAGTAGTTCCTTCACTCCACCACCACCCGGAACGACCCCGACCATGGTTTCCACCAACCCGGTAACGGAATTAGCGTGGTAAATAACCTTGTCAGCGTGTAATACCACTTCAAAACCACCACCCAGGGATAATCCTGAAGGTGCAGCTACAACTGGAATGGGAGCATTGCTCATCGCTTTGACGGTCTGCTGGAAATGATTGAGGAACCGGTCCAGGCCCACCAGATCGTCATTTTCAATATACGCCAAAATACCATGCAGGTTGACGCCACAGGAAAAGTGCGCGGCATCGTTATGAATCACCACACCCTTGAAGTTCGCGGTCGCATGCTCAACCGCATCCGCCAGCAATTGTATTGAATTAGCATCGAGCGTATTGGCTTTGCTGTGAAATTCTACCAACCCGACATTATCCTTAACCGCATAGTAGCTGGCTGCTTTGTTTTCCAGCAAGGGTTGCAGCTTGCGCCGCTCCTCGGTAAAGCGAATTACACCCGCGTCGCGCTGTAATGTCTGATAGCTGCTATCGGCCAGCAGGTATTGCAATTCACCATCGGCCACCCGGTAAAATGATTTGCCCACCGCTGAGCGCAAAAACACGGGAATATCACGGCCTTCGGATTCAAGGCGGTGCACAAAGCCATCAATACCGGTGACATCGAGCATCTCAAATGGACCCTTGAGCCAATTGTAGCCAAGCTTCATTGCATCATCGATCGCTACCAGCGATGCGGTCACTTCCGGCACCAGTGACGCTGCATAACACAGGGTGTTGGAGAGGATTTCCCAGGCGTATGCAGCATGTCTTTCTGCTGCCCCGGAAGCCTTCTCACGCAACAGCAACGACAGGTCTCCAGTCCGCTCGGCCTGGGCCGCAATTTCCGGAATCGCACGATCAAAATCACAGTATTCAAAGCGCTCTAAATCCAGACTTTGCTTGGAGCTGCTGTCCCCCGGGCGCTGGAAACGGTAGAAGCCGCCCTGTTCTGACTTGTTGCCCAACTGGCCAGCCTCGATCATCCGGCTCATCAGCGGAATTTCGCCCGCGACCGCATGGAAAGGATCTTCCACAGGCAGGATGGATTCCAGACTTTTGGCCACATCATTCATCAGGTCGATGCCGATCAGGTCATACAGGCCGAATACACCGGTTTTGGGCACCCCCATGGGACGGCCAAATATGGCATCGGCTTCCTCAACCTGCAAACCAAGCCTGAAGGCCGCGTGCAAAGCTGTCTGGATGGCAAATACACCCACGCGGTTGCCCAGAAAGCCGGGGGTGTCCTTGCACACCACGATACCTTTACCCATCCGTGTTTCATTGAAGCGTTCAAGACACTCTATGACGTCATTGTCGGTATGCTCACCCCGAACAATTTCCAGCAAACGCATATAGCGAACCGGGTTAAAAAAATGGGTTATCGCAAACTCGGCCTTAAACCCAGCCGGCATGCCCTCCACCAGCATGGAAATAGGGATGGTCGAGGTGTTGGATGAAACAATCGAGCCGGTTTTGCGCACAGCATTAATCCGGCGATAGAGGGCTTTTTTAACCTCGAGCCTCTCCACCACCGCCTCAGTGATCCAGTCGGCTTCAATTAGTTTATCCAGATCATCTTCTGTGTTGCCGATCGAGATTCTCTTCAGGTTATCCCGGTGCAGCAAGCCTGGCTGCTGGGGATCGAGTAAGCGCTCCAGCGCCCGTTTACAAATTGCGTTGCGGTTTGTCCTCGCTGAAGGCAGGTCAAGCAGCAGCACGTTCACCCCGGCATTGGCGAGTTGACCCGCAATACCCAAACCCATGGTCCCTGCACCGATAACGGCGGCTGTTTTTATTTCATACAAAGGAACCCAGCCATGAAATGTTTGTGTTAACTATCTGCTTACCGATAACGACGGGTTTTTTGCAAAGATAAAACCTTTCAATAACTGGCGGCATTTATTGGGTGCTTCCAGCGGCAGCATATGCCCACAGCCCTCAATAATATCCAGCTGGGGCTCGCCCTGGTCGTTACTCAGGCCTGCAACCAGCCCCATGCCGACTTTACGCGGGGCCATGCGATCCTGCCCCGCCAGGATGACCTGGCGCGGACAGCCAATGCTGGCGGCTGCGGTTACACCATTTTGGTAGGTGTTACAGGCGGTTAGATCGGCCACTAACTCATTGGGAACATTACCGCGCATCACTTTGTAGCCACTGACAAGCATTGAATTGCCTGGGATCGGGCCCTGGTGCAGATGTCCCGCTCTACCAAAACCCCATGACAGCATCATGGCGATCGCCGCCTCCGGCTGGTTCTGGGCATTATCAAGCAGGGCGGGATTGATCGGTGTGGCCAAGCCGCTGGTGATCAAGGAAATACTGCGCAGATTTTCCCCAAACCGGTAAGCATATTCAAGCGCAAGCAAGCAGCCCTGTGAATGGCCCACCAGCGACAGCTTGTCGATATCCAGCGCTTGCACGACATCATTCAGCCAGTCACTCATGTCCTCTATGCTGGTGAGTTGGGGCCCCTCTGAAAAGGTATGCCCCGGCAGGTCCAGCGCCAGTACCGCGTAATTTCTGAAGGCGAAATAACGTGTATACAGACTCCAAAAACTGTGATCGAGGCCGCTGCCATGCAAAAATATGATCGCCGGTTTGCGCTTATCAAAGAACTTGCCGCCGGTGCTCGCAAACACACGCCTGCCGTTTACATCGAAATACACTTTAGCGGCCGGCTATCTTGGCGGACGCACGGAATCCGTTATCAAAGTCGGCCATGATGTCAGCAACATCTTCTAGGCCTACCGACAGGCGAATCATGTCCTCAGTGATACCCGCGTCCACCAGCGCCTGACCATCAATGCGTGAATGGGTGGTCGTCGCAGGATGTATAATCAGTGTCTTGGCGTCACCGACATTGGCCAGGTGTGAAGCTAGTTGGACATTTTCAATAAAGGTTTTGCCCGCATCCCGACCACCTTTTACGCCGAAACTGACAATCGAACCTGCGCCTCTGGGCAGGTATTTTTTTGCCATTTCATGGCTGCCATGGCTCGGCAAATCCGGGTGGTTCACCCAGGCTACCTGTGCGTGGTTTTGCAGATACTCAAGTAATGCCCGTGTGTTGGAAAGGTGCTTATCCATCCTCAGCGACAGGGTCTCGATGCCTTGCAGCAATAAAAAAGCATTCATTGGGCTCATTGAAGGACCAAAATCCCGCATCGCCTCCGCGCGGATTCGCGTAGCATAAGCGCTGGGGCCAAATTCTTCCCAGAAACTGACACCGGAAAACGGGGCATAAGGATCGGTAATGGTCGGAAATTTCCCGGCTGCACCCCAGTCAAAATTGCCGCCATCCACCACCGCGCCTCCGATGGCAAGGCCGTGCCCGCCCATCCACTTGGTCACCGAATGAATGATAATATTGGCGCCATAATCGAAGCATTTACACAGATAAGGGGTATTAAAAGTTGCATCGATCATCAGGGGAATCCGGTTGTCCTGGGCGATCGCAGCGATGGTTTCTAGATCCATGATATCCAGACCGGGATTACCAATAAGCTCGCCATAAATCACCCGGGTGTTGTCTTTGATGGCGTCTTTGAAGCCCTGGGGATCGGTGGGGTCTACAAACGTGGTGTTGATGCCAAAACGCGGCAAGGTATTTTTCATCAAGCTGATATTGCCGCCGTACATCTGCGTGGTGGCGACGATGTGATCACCCTGCCCAAGGATGGCGGTCAAGGCACAAAAAGTCGCGCTCATGCCCGATGCCGTGCAGACCGCAGCTGAGCCACCCTCGAGCGCGGCTATGCGCTGTTCCAGCACCCCCACGGTGGGGTTGGTAATGCGGCTATAGGCGTGGCCGCCACGTTCCAGGTTGAAAATGGAGGCGGCCGTGTCAGTGTCCGGAAAAACATAAGAGGTGGTCTGGTAAATCGGGCTGGCCCGCGCACCAAACTCGCCATCCACGGTCTGGCCCGCGTGCAAGCTCAGGGTGTCAAATGAAAAAAAATCCGCCATGGCAATGAATTATGAATCCTCAATCAAACTTGCGCCAGCGCCTGGTCCAGCGCATCAACCAGGTCGGTAGCATCTTCTAGGTCGGGCGTGACGCCGACATGTATCTGTCTGGTACTGAATCCCATGGTGTTTTCCTGCATGTGCCAGGTTACTTTATTGCAATCCCGACCTGAATTTTACGGATGCCAATGATACACGGAAAGTGCTTCAGCGGGCTGTTCTGTTGAGCCTGATTTAACTCACGAACTGAGTCCCAACGGGTCATCGGGGTTAACCTTCGCCATAAACCGCTGGTGTCTATCAAGACTTGTCACCTGGTACACCAACCCCAGCCAGTTGTTGATCATTGCCTTACCCGTATCACCCCAGGTGTTGTCTACCAGCAGACTCAGCGCATCTTCCGGAAAGGTGGGCAATGGCTCGCCACTTGTTTGCGCGGCAATTGCCTGCTCGATAAATTGCAGGGCGGTTTGTTCGGCCGACTTGGAAAAGTAATGCTCGGGACTCGGTGGGGGTGCGGCCAACTCCCCGGCAAGAAATCGAAACACTTCCCGCTTGTACTCCTTCAGCAAGCTGTTGGCGTCATATTCCGGGTGGCCCTGAAAATACACCATACTCAACTGATCACGACTTACCGCCAAGTGCACGCCTGCCTCGGGACTTTGGGCCAGCACCGCAAGCCCCGCCCGCTCACATTGTTCACTGGTGATGTTGTTCCAGCGCGAGTGCGGCGCATCAAAACGCGTATTGATCCCCCGCGTCAAAGGATGAGCCTGATGGGTGATGCGGTGACTGTATACGCCCCATCTTTTTTGCGCCATGGGCCGGCGCTCGATGTCATACAAATGCTTTAGCAAGGCATGGGTTGCCAGGCAGGAACACAGCGTTGAGGCAACATTTTCGTGGGCCCAATTGATGACTTGCACCAGGGGTTCCCAGAAGGACTCCTGCTCCAGCGATGGCTGGGCAACATTGGCTCCCGTGATCACCAGGGCATCCAAGCCCAGTTCCTGCAGCGCCTCGAAGCTTGCATAATATTGCCTGATATGTTGTTTAGCTTTGTCCCCCCGGGGCAATTCAGGCAGCGTAAAAGGGTATACGTAAAATTGGGCGATCTGGTTGCAATTACCCACCAGGCGAATGAACTGCTGTTCTGTTGTCGACAGGGCGGCGTCGGGCATCATGTTGAGCAGGCCGATGTGCAATTCACGAATATCCTGCCCTACAGCCCGCTCCAGGGTCAGTATTTGCTGACCCTGCTGACGCAGACGCGTGAAGGTGGGTAAGCGTGAATGTGCGACCAGCGGCACGGGATTCCGCCTGCCGCTACAAGAAGGGTGCCGGCGTGGACTCCAGGTGTTTTTCCGCCTGCTCCCGCAATTGCTGTGTTAAACCCAGACCCTTGCGGGCCTGCATATCAAAAAGCACGTAGACACATTCCATGGTTGCCGCCAGTTCGTTTTTGCCCAGGTTGGTCATCTCGTAACGAACCGTAATGGATTTGTTGCCAATTTTCACCAGTGCAGCCCGAATTTCAAGCACATCCCCGGCCGCTACTTCTGCTTTATATTCGATCAGGTTACGCACATCTACCCAGCCGGTTTCACCACACTCATCGGTCGCACCAACATACCCGAACACGGTGAATAGCAAATGGTAGCTCGCATCATCAAACATACCCAGATAGAAGCGGGTCGTCAGATGGCCGATCACATCGCACTTCCAAGGATGTGCCACGGCTTTATTCACTACCAGCATTTTCATCTCCTGTGGCTAGCTCATTAGTGTACATTTGTCTATTATGCCTTAACCAGAAAGCCCCTGATCACGACACAGGCAACAGCATCATGGCACGAATATCCGCAGGTAGGCAAGCACGTCTTGCTTTGCGCAAAACAGCTCACATCAATGGTGATAAGCCGGTTCGTGCCGGCGAAACCGGTGGTCAATTCAAGCCATTTGATGCCAATGCTGTGGCCGCCGTTACGGAGAATGTTTTTAAAATTCTCAGTGAGATCGGTTTTGGAGATGCGACCCCGCACTGCATAGAAACCTGCCTTAAAGCAGGTGCTAGCCTGGGGCAGGATGGCCGCTTGAGGATGCCAAAGGAGGTCGTTGAACAGGCCATGCAACAGGCCAGGAAGAACCTAGTTCTGCATGCTCAAAACCCCACCCATGATCTCTACATCAGTGGCAAAAAAGTGCATTTTGCGACGGCCGGCGCTGCCGTGATGATCGTTGATGCCCTTAACAACTGGTACCGCGAATCGACGGCCAATGACCTGTACAACCTCGCACGCATCGTCGACACCTGTGAGCATATCCACCTGTTCCAGCGCATGTGTGTGCTCACGGACGTTCCAGACAATTATGAAATGGACCTCAATACGCTCTACTGCTCACTGATGGGCACAGCCAAACATGTGGGTTCAAGCTGGGCGAAGGTTGAACACCTGGAAAAATCGCTGGAGATGCTGCACCTCATTGCCGGTGGTGAGGAGAAATGGCGGGCACGCCCGTTCGTCAGCCAGTCCAGTTGCTTCGTTGTGCCACCGATGAAATTTGCCTCAGAAGCACTGGAGTGTTTGCGTGTCGCAGTCGAAGGTGGTATGCCAGTGCTGCTCTTATCAGCAGGCCAGGCCGGCGCCACGGCCCCGGCCTGCCTGGCAGGTGCGGTCTCACAGGCGTGGGCCGAATGCCTCGGTGGCCTGGTCTATGTTAATGCAATCAAACCAGGCGCCCCGGCGATCCTGGGTGCCTGGCCTTTTGTATCTGACCTGCGAACCGGGGCCATGAGTGGCGGCTCCCCGGAACAGGGTTTGTTGTCCGCCGCCTGCGCCCAGATTGGAACCCATTTTGATCTGCCTCTGGGCTCTGCCTGCGGTATGTCAGATTCCAAGACTCCGGATTTTCAGGCCGGGACGGAACGGGCCTCAACGGCCCTAGCTGCTGCCCTCGCGGGCGCCAATATCGTCTACGAGGCAGCCGGCATGTACGCCAGTTTATTGGGAGCCTGCCCGGAAAGCCTGCTCCTGGATAATGACCTTCTGGGAGCCATTTTGCGCATGACCCGGGGGGTTGAAGTGAATGAGGAAAGCCTGAGTTTTGCCACCATCCGGGATGTTTGCCTGGGTGGCGAGGGCCATTACCTGGGCGCGGCCCAAACACTCAAAGTAATGAAAACCGAGTTCATCTATCCGGATTTCAGTGATCGTTCTAGCCCGGATGTATGGTCACAAAACAACAAACCCGTTTTGTTGAACCAGGCCATCAAAAGGCGGGATGAAATCCTCAGGCAACATCACCCGTCTCATATCAGCGCTGAAACTGATGCGGAAATTCGGGCAAAATTTCCAATATTTCTACCTAGGGAAGCCGTGGCTGGAGCTGACTAAGATTTTAAACCGAGTACAATTCATCCCATTTTTTTACGATAGAGACTAAATCAAAATTCGACCTAGCATGCTCAATCGCACTATCAGACATCTGTATATATCTAGCTGGTGTTAATTGACTAATTTTCTCAAGTGCAACGGCTAAAGCAGGCATATCTCCTTGATCTATTAAGAACCCCGTCTCTTCATTTATAACTATTTCTTTCACTCCACCAACATCAGTACTTACTACCAAACAACCTACGGCAGCGGCCTCAATAAGAACCATAGGCAAACCTTCATAATCAGAAGACAAAACAACTACATCAGCACTCTGCATTAATTCACGCACATCACTTCGCAGACCTAAAAGATTAACACTATCAGCAAGACCAGTACTGACTAATTTATCACTAATATCCTGAAACAATTCACCATTACCAGCAATATCTAGAGAAAACTTTATACCTCTTTCTTTCATCTGCAAACAAGCATCTAACAACCCCAAAAGATTTTTTTGCTTACGAAACTTTGCCACACAGAGAATACGCAAAACGCTTCCAACTTCACGGCACTTTTTAATACCTGTACAAGAGAAGAATTCCCTCTCTACACCGTTATAAATCACAATATCTGTAGCCGAAAATAGATTACTTTCAACATATACTTTCAATCCTTCATAACTTACCTGCGTATTTACATTTGATAATCCTTTAGTAAACCGATACAGCAGTTCCAATTTACCTTGGCACTCAATTACATTGTGTGCGGTTGAAATCAGTTTATAACCGACAAGTGGCTTTAATACCCTCGCCAAAATATTGGCATGTACCATATGAGAATGAACAATAAGGGGGCTTAATTGTTTTAATAACCGATAAGTCGCCAATAAATCTTTGATACGTGCTTTTGATAGCTCCATACCCAAGTAATGTACATTCACCATCATATTAGCAAGTTCAGGGTGCTCCAGCTCATCACCTGCCTTACCTACCATAGAGACCACATGAACTTCATATTTCTTGGTGAAATGCCTAACAAGCCTTGCCACCTGTGTTTCAGCACCGCCACGATAAAATGACGTTATTAAATACACTAAGCAAACCTTTTTCTTGTTCATAATAAATAAACTCTTCCTAACGACAAACAAGTTAACAAAAAAGTATTTGTAGGCAGTTATTTATAGAAACCAATGGAATCATCAAGAACAATAGCGGCATTAATTGATAGGTCATTATAAGAAGCTTTATCACTCAATATTCATTAGTTGCG
>CAYZLS010000061.1:0-4581 GCA_964479355.1 uncultured Wenzhouxiangellaceae bacterium
CCCACCCGGTTCATCTCGGTAACCACTTCTTTACCGAACGGACTGAGGCCACCCCAGTTGCGTTCCTCGTCGTAGGATGAGTCGGCAAGCTGGTTGCTGAGTGCGTGCGCCAGTGTGATATAACGGATCCCGCGATCAGCAAAAAAGCGGATGTTGCTCAACTTGTGATCAATCGGCGAACCATTTTCCAGGCCCATCGCCAGGCCAATCCGGCCACTGTGCATGGCTGCTTCGGCATCTGCCACTGAACGCACCAGCATGAACTTGTCCGGAGCGCGTGCCGCCAGGGCTTCTACATAGTCAATCAGATGATTGGCCAGGTCATAACTGCCACCTTCTTTTTCCAGCTTCGCTGGTGTGTAAATTGACATAAATGGCAAGTCCAGCCCACCCTGTTTTGCCCGCGGGTAATCGAACTGCCCATCCGGGGCCTGGCCGCTGACATCCACCCAGCCTTTATGCAAGCGGTACGGCACGTCTATATGCGTATCGGTGAGCAGGTACTTGTGGGCAATCTGTTGCGCCTGCTCCTGCAACGACGCTCCATCCGCCTGTACACAGGACATCATCAGTGCCAGATTAAATGCAATCAAAGGGTTGAATCTTTTTGTTACTGTCACGTGCAAATCTCCTGATTAATCCGGCATGGATATATTAGGTTCTGGTAAAACCCTGGAGTTGAGGATCACTTGCTACTTCGCCGGTATCGGACAGTAACTCGTAATCGAGCATTCTGTCATTATCAAAAATCCAGCGGCCTGAAAAACGTTCACCACACAATACCATGGGCAGCCAGAGCTTGTCATCTTCCCACATCCGCTCGTAGGGAATCTCATCAAGTGATACCCACAGGGGTTTTGCTTCCACGCTCTCGGTAGGTATTCCGGCAAAGTCCGCGGTCCGGTAGACCCAGACGTGGATAGAATAGCCATCGACAAACTGGAAGCGATGCTGGCCACAATACTGCAAGTTGAAGACTCTTATCTCCAGTTCTTCATGGCACTCACGCGCCGCGCCATCTACAGGGCTTTCGCTTGGCTCAACCTTGCCACCAGGGGCGTTGATTTTACCCTTTCCCAAGCCGGTTTTTTTGTGGATCAGCAGTATTTTCCCGTCATGAATGACAAACACAAGTGTGGCCTGGTCTTTTGCCCGCCAGGAATCCCAGTCAATATCAGCAAGCTGTTTCATGAGCGTTCGGATACGCCTTTGAATTCTTCGATTGCCAAGCGTTGTTTGGCAATGCCCATATTGCGTGTGAATACCGATTCGTCCTGCTCGGCAACGGCCTGTACGAGCCCATCCAGCACCTCACGAAACTTTTCCGTTACCTTAGCGGTATTGTTATTGCCCTGCTGGATTTCGTAATACAAATGTGGGTTCTCGTTGACGACCTGGGTCGCTACCTGCAATTGTGCGCTGAAAGTGGAGCTGGAAATTTGTTTAAGCAATGGCACCGCTTCGCCACTTTTGGCCAGCGCACCGGCAAAAGCGATATTGACCAGATGCGACAATCCCAACACCCAGGCCATGACTTCATCATGCTCTTCAAGACTGAGTTCAACACAATCAGCTGCAGTGTGGGCAAACAAAGCCCTGGCCTTACCCAGCGCTTGCCGGTTTCCCACATCAACGAACAGGATATGGCGCCCAGACAGGCCAATCTCATCGGGCCCAAACATCGGATGTACCGAACACACAAGACAACCATTGGCGCGTAATGCTTCGAGCCCCTCACACATAGGCCCTTTCAATGAACCAATATCGAACACCAGGCTTTGCGGCCGCAGTTCAGCCAGTCGCAGAAGGATATCGTTGCTGGGCCGCAATGGGGCGGCAACCACGATCAAATCGTAATCACCCACTACCGCTTCCCAGTCGTCTACCGCCTTATACGGTGTCTCTGTGATCGCAGGATCTGCAATACTCACGCTGTAGCCCACCATGTCCAGATAGCGGGACATCCACACACCCATCCGGCCCAAGCCACCGATCACCAGCGCACGTTGTCCCTGGCCGTGGTCAGACTGGACCAGCTTGTGGGTTTCCTGATTGCTGAGCGAATGGTGAATCAGGATCTGGAGGATATCGCGTGCCACCGCACCAGCCAGCCCCTGGGATTCGGCCCGTGCCACCCCGCGTTCAATGACTTCGCGTTCGCGCTCATAATGCCGCAACGGCAGGCCGGTCTTCAGCTTGTGGGCAGCAATGGTTGTCACCACGCCCTGACGCTCGGCAATCAGGTCAACAATGCCGGCGTCAATTTCATCGAGCCGTTGACGCAGCTCAAGCAGTTCATCGGCAGTTAGTGTTGAATCAGGTGACATGCGCTTTGCAGAACTTGCGTTTTCCGACCTGTAAGACCCCTTCGAAGCCGGCCGCGAGTTGTAGCGAGCGGTCGCTGATTTTCTCTCCATCAATCCGCACACCACCTTGCTTGAGCATGCGGAAGGCCTCGGAATTACTGGCGGTAAGCCCACATTGAGTCAGCGCCGCGGCGATGCCAATACCTGCTCCGTCAGTAGCCAGGGATTTTGTGGGTATCTCCTCAGGCATTGCGCCCTCGCGAAAACGTGCGATAAAAGTTTCACGGGCGGCATCTGCAGCCTTGCGGTCATGGAATCGTTCTACAATTTCCTCACCCAGTAAAAACTTAATATCGCGGGGATTTACACCCTCTTCAACCTGCTGCTTGAGGGCGGTGAGTTCCGCATTGCTTCTGAAACTCAGCAACTCAAAATAGCGCCACATCATTGCATCTGAAATTGACATCAACTTGCCGAACATTTCAGCGGGGGCTTCAGTGATGCCGAGGTAATTGTTTAAAGACTTGGACATTTTTTGTACACCGTCCAGACCTTCCAGTAACGGCAGTGTAATGATGACCTGTGGTTGCTGACCATACTGCTGCTGCAAGTGACGCCCGACCAGCAGGTTAAACTTTTGATCCGTGCCACCCATTTCCACATCGGTTTTGAGCACCACCGAATCGTAACCCTGTGCCAACGGGTAAAGCAGCTCATGCAATCCAATAGGCTGGCCACTGCGGTACCGGTTTTCAAAATCATCCCTTTCCAGCATGCGTGCCAGGGTATATTTTGCAGCTAGGCGAATCATGCCGTCTGAGCCCAGTTTATTGATCCACTCAGAATTGAAGCGAACCCGGGTTTTCTCCTTGTCCAGCACCTTGAAAACCTGCCGGGCATAGGTATCCGCATTGACCTTGATCTCATCAGGTGTGAGGGGTTGGCGGGTAACGTTTTTACCGGTCGGATCGCCGATCAACCCGGTAAAATCACCAATCACGAAGCTTACCTCGTGGCCCAGATCCTGAAACTGGCGCATTTTGTTGATCACTACGGTATGGCCGATATGCAAATCCGGCGCGGTAGGATCAAAGCCCACCTTGATCTGCAGGGTCTTACCCGAGGAAAATCGCTTTCCCAGGTCATCGAGCTTGATGATTTCTTCCGTGCCGCGAGCGATCAACTCGAGAGCATGTTTGACATCCTTCATAATCCGGCCCATTTATTGCAGAAGCAACAGGAGACACCGCATTGTATTGCCTTAGCAGATTCCCCTCCACCCCTGATGTCAAATTTAAACCCTTTGATTGACCGCTGGCGCGCTGATCGTTATGGTGCACATTGCCTGAACATAGGGCTGGGCTAAGAGCCAATCCACAGCATGCAAAATAACAATCTGTTTTACGACCTACCCCCAAAGCTGCAAAAACGCTTCAGCATGCCAACCCGCACCCAACTATTTTTGTTCGGCCTGACCCTGATTGTCTTTGGCCTCTCTTTAGGCGGACTGCAAAGCAGTGAGCCGGATGATGTTTTGAGCAGCAAGGTAATGCACCTTAGCCTGCCTGAACGGCATGATGCAAAACCACTGTCAGTAGGCAGCACACCTGAACTAACCAACCTGGCTGCTAATCCAGAAATAGTTGCAGATTTTGAGCAATGGAAGGAGGTCACCGTGCGTGACGGTCAGAGTCTGGACGCTATCTTCCAGCAACAGGGGTTCAGCGCTGGAACCCTGCAACGGGTCATGGCGCTCAAAGAAGAAACCAGCCGGTTGAAAAAAATCCGCCCGGGCGACCTGTTCGCTTTCCAGCACTTTACAGACGGCTCGTTGCGACGCATGCGCTATGCAATCGATGAATCCCATTACCTTATTGTTGAGCACAACGGCCGGGAAGCCTTTGCCAGTACCGAAACCCGCGAATTACTAACCGAGAAAGTGGAAGCCAGCGCTACGATTTCCTCATCCCTGTTCCTAGCCGGTAAACGGGCAGGGCTCAGTGATAAAATGATAATGAAATTGGCCAACCTGTTCGGCTGGGATATCGATTTTGTGCTCGATATCCGGGCGGGTGATCAATTTTATTTGATCTATGAAAAAATTTACCGTGATGGCAAGTATTTTCGTGATGGTGAAATCATCGGTGCAACCTTTGTCAACCAGGGTGAACAGTTCCAAGCAATACGGTTTCAACACGACAACATCACCCAGTACTTTAGCCCTGACGGGCACAACCTGCACAAAGCCTTCCTGCGCGCACCGCTCAATTTTTCT
>CAYZLS010000061.1:4591-8811 GCA_964479355.1 uncultured Wenzhouxiangellaceae bacterium
TTTAACCCCAAGCGCTTTCATCCAATATTAAAGCGGGTCAGAGCACACAAGGGTATCGACTACCGGGCACCTACTGGCACCCCCGTGCTGGCGGCAGGTGCAGGTAAGGTTACGCGCTCGGCTTACAGCAAGAACAACGGCAACTACGTCGTAATCCAGCATTCCACCAGCATTGTGACCAAGTACCTCCACTTCACCAAACGCGCAGTTAAGCTAGGCCAACGGGTTAAGCAGGGTGAGGTCATTGGCTACGTCGGTTCGACCGGACTGGCCGAAGCACCACATCTGCATTATGAATTTGTCCTCAATGGTGTACACCGCAACCCACGCACGGTTGCGCTACCCGAAGCCGCTCCACTGAATGGCACAGCATTGGCCGAATTCCAGCAAAATGCAGCACCGGTATTAACCCAGCTCAGCCGCCTTGAATCCGCTTCCATGTACGCAAGCCCATAGTTTCAGGACGGGTTCCCAATGCGCGAAGAACTGATTATCGGCATGCTCTCCGGCACCAGCCGGGATGGGGTGGATACCGTGTTGGTCAATTTCAGTCAAGATTCGATGGCAGTACTGCATGCGGGATGTACGGTCTATCCACCCGCAATAAAATTATCACTGGATCAGCTATTGGAAACCGGCCAAGCCCCTACCCCAGAACTGACCGAACTGCTGGACGAAAACCTAGGTCGTTTCTTTGCCCGCTGCGCCCAGAACCTGGTACGTGACACCGGCATGGAAATGCGGGACATTAGGGCTATAGGCTCACACGGCCAGACTGTATGGCACCAGCCAGAGGCTACCACCCCGGTATCAATTCAGCTCGGCAAGCCAGATCTGATTGCCAAAGGGACCGGGATTACCGTGGTAGCAGATTTTCGTGCCGCAGATATCAATGCCGGTGGGCAGGGTGCCCCTCTGGCACCACTATTACACCAAAAATTGTTTCACGATGAGGCCGAAGACCGTGCGGTATTGAACCTTGGCGGTATCGCCAACCTGACTCTGTTGCCAGCCAACGGCGAGGTCAGTGGTTTTGATTGTGGTCCCGGCAATTGTCTCCTAGATGCCTGGACACGCCGCCACTTACGCAAAGACTTCGACAACAATGGTGACTGGGCCGCGGAAGGCACGCCCGATGCTCGTTTGGCGCAAGCAATGCTGGGCGACCCTTACTTCAGCCTGCCCGCACCCAAGAGTACCGGTCTGGAGTACTTCAACTTACCCTGGCTGGACAGCGCGTTAGAAGCTACCAGCATTAATGCCGTGGACGTACAGGCAAGCCTGGCAGAGCTGACTGCATCGAGCGTAGCCGCCAGCCTGCGTGACGGGCGAGAGCCAAAACGTTTACTTGTATGTGGAGGTGGAGTGCACAACACCTGCCTGATGCGCAAGCTGGCGGCTATTTTGCCAGAGGTGATTATCGAATCCACCGCCCGCCATGGAATCAACCCGGACTGGGTAGAAGGCCTGTTATTTGCCTGGTTGGCACGCGCACGACTCAATGGACAACGCCACAATACGCCACCGATCACCGGCGCGGCACGCCCGGTTGAGCTGGGAGATATTTACTTGCCGCCCCGGGGGTAGACGAAGCCTAAAAAAAAGACCCGCATGAAGCGAGTCTTTTTCTTCGTGTGGATTCATATGCGCGATCAGCGCATGTCCACACTCCCCTTTAACACGATCATTCGGGCCTTGGTACTGACTTCTTGATCTCCCCTGCTTGTTCCCCTAGCGTCTATCTTCTTGCGTTGTTCCCCTAGCGTTATTCATCTAGCGTCTACTTTCTTACTGGTAAGTGCAGTCAGGCTGGGCCTGCTGCTTTACCTTAAACGGGTGGCGATTCCGTGTTTGGTGGAAGATTCTTTTTATTTGCTTCCCACCCCTTATAGTGCAATAAACGGGCCAAGTTAATCCAAAATAAAATAATCTCTAATCATCAATGGGATACAAAAAGAAATCGGCAGACAGGCGGCGTTACGGAAGTCAGAAAGTGTTGTGATATGTCGGTTTTCTGACAATTATTGTCAGTTAGTAACGGGCAGAAAATGAATGATACAGCGTTCAGATCACCTTTCATTCCATGGCGCTACCTTGAGCAGCAGCACCATACCTGGAATCGCGACCAGTGTGCACAGCACAAAAAATTGCGTGTAGCCTATCGCTTCGATAATGAAACCCGTAGATGCGTTGGCAAAGGTGCGGGGTACTGCGATTAAACTGCTGAACAAGGCAAACTGGGTGGCAGTAAAAGCTTTGCTGGTCTCACGCGCCATATAGGCAATCAGCGCAATCGCGCCCAGCCCCACACCTAGGTATTCACCGCTGACCACAATAAACAAACCGACGGGGCTATGACCAATCGTGCTTAACCAGACATAGCCAAGAATCGTGACCATCTGAACAAAACCAAACACCCACAGTGCGCGGTTAATATTGAGTTTCAGCATCAGCACACCGCCGAGGATGCCACCAGCAATGGCGGACCACAGTGCTGCGAATTTCGCGATTGAGCCAATTTCAGTGCGGCTGAAGCCCATGTCCAGATAAAACGGCGTGACTAATGCGGTCGCCATATTGTCGCCAAGTTTATATAGAAACATAAACGCGAGAATCGCCAGTCCGGCTTTGATGCCGTCGCGGGTAAAAAACTCCACAAACGGTTCAATCACGGCCTCTTTCAATGTTGCCGGTGCCAGTGCGTCATCACTGACCTCTTTGATGATCAATGTAGTGATAATGCCAACCACCATGAAACTTGCAGTAATCCAGTAAACCACCGCCCACGGCAGATGATCGGACAGGATTAGGGCCAACGAACCGGGCACCAGTGAAGACAAACGATAGGCGTTGATACAAACCGATGTGCCTATGCCCAGTTCATCATCTGCCAGCAGTTCGCGCCGGTAGGCGTCAATCACAATATCCTGGCTCGCACCAAAAAAAGAAATGATAAATACCGTCACCACGATTGCCTGCAGTGACACTGACGGGTCAAACTCGCCGAGAGCCGCAATTGAAACGAGCAAGCCCAACTGTGTGATCAGAGCCCAACCACGCCGTCTGCCAAGAAACGGCAGCTTGTACCGATCCATGAGTGGCGACCAAATGAATTTCCATGTATACGGCAACGACACAAGGGCAAAAAGACCGATCGTCGCCAAATCCACACCATGGCTCCGTAACCAGGCCGGCACCAATTGTATCAACACATAAAGTGGCATCCCCGAGGTAAAGCCCAGGAACACGCAGGTAACCATCTTGCGGTTGAACAGAATATCCTGCCAGCGTCTTGGTTTAGCCTGCATATTTCACCAGCTAATCTGCTTAGGGTGCCTGGATTTCATAGGCGTAATCAATGCACAGTGGTGCATGGTCCGAAAAACGTTCCTGTTTGTAGATTACAGCCGCATGTGCCGTATCTCCGACCCTTGGCGTCGCCACCTGGTAGTCGATCCGCCAACCAGTGATATTGGCCCATGCCAGGCCGCGGTTTGACCACCAGGTGTAGTGATGCTCACCGGGCTCAACCCGGCGAAAAGCATCCACCATGCCGACCGGACCGAACAACTCATCCATCCAGGCACGCTCTGCTGGCAAAAACCCGGAATTTTTCTGATTGCTGCGCCAGTTTTTAATATCAATTTTCCGATGCGCGATATTCCAGTCACCGCAAATAATATATTCTCGTCCCTCGGCTACCATGGCTTTGAGCAAGGGTTGCAAATAATCCATGGTCTGGTATTTGATCTGCTGGCGCTCCTCTTTAGACGAGCCCGATTGCAGGTACAAGGAAATCACACTCAGGTTGCCAAAATCTGCCCGGAGCCAACGGCCTTCATTATCCATGACGTCCCAGCCGATGCCAAAGCTAACCGTATCCGGGGCATGCCGTGCATATATTGCAACACCGCTGTAGCCCTTTTTCTGCGCGTCATGAAAAAACCGTTGATAGCCCGCCGGGGAAAATACCGGGTCGCCTAACTGATGTTCCTGCGCCTTGGTCTCCTGGATACAGACCACATCGGCGTTTTGCTTTTGCATCCAGTCAAAAAAACCTTTGCGCGCCGCCGCACGGATGCCGTTGGTGTTGATACTGATGATGCGCATAGGCTAGAATTCTGTTTTTTTGTAAGGTTGACGAAACACCCGAAGCATAACCGCCTAATTAGTGCCTGAACGAAAAGATTTAAGTACTTGAAAATAGGATCAAAACCACC
>CAYZLS010000062.1:0-8795 GCA_964479355.1 uncultured Wenzhouxiangellaceae bacterium
CATAATTAGCGCTTCACTTTTTGTAATTAATCCTTTTGCGCTGGAATGGGTTGCCCAAATTCATCGCGATGGAATATTTATCATCGGCAACCTGCTCTACTTGACAGGATGGATTCTATTATACAACGCGCTGAGCAGTGACTCTAAATATAAGATCATCAAAGCGATCATAGTCTCATTAATCGGCCTCAAGTTGGCCGTATTGATGCGGCCCTACTGGGGGCAAATATTGTCCGTCACCAGCATACTCATGCTAGCATGCCTTTACTGGAAGCATAGTTTAAATTCTAAACAACGATGGAGTTTGAATCTACGCACATTCTTAGTGCTTACATCCTGCATTTGTATCTCTGTAATCGCCATGAATTCCGGCGGATTCAAATTCGTTAAGAATATTACAGATCTTGCAGCGCCAGCTCAACAACCCAAAGAGGAAACGAAATATGTATCCGTATTTAAATCTGCAATAAAAACCAAACCAAAAACTCAAGAAATCGACATCTCAAAAAAGCTAGATTTGATCAATGCGAACATTAGATTACTCGAACAAAAAATCGATGTCATAAATCTGCGTATGAACCAGACTAAACGCGACAATCAGGCGCCGATGTGGATTGACAGCAATATGATTCCGAACTTCGTCGAAAACAAAATCTACGCACTAGCTATGCTACGAGATGGAACCCAAGGTTCACTTGGTAATACCGTTATTGATCCTAATGTAAAATTAAATTCCGTAAGCTCATTCATCAGCTATTTCCCAAGAGCATTTACGATTGGATTCTTTAGCCCTTTCCCTGAACATTTTGGCGGGAAAGGATCCTCTCAGGCGATGACTGTTGCCAGAGGCATTTTAACGCTGATCATGCCCGTATTTTATCTTTTGACACTAAGCTTTCTAGTAGCAACCTACACTCGGCGCAAAGACCCACTATTTATAATGGTTGCAATATTTTGTATCATGGGCGTCATGCTTTTCACTTATACTTACGCCAACATAGGCACCTTGATCAGGCTCCGATACTGCTTTTATACACTTGCACTGACGATAGGATTGGCACAATTCTTAAGCTATTTGGACGACAAATTCTGGAAGCAAAAACCCAAAAGCAAATAAATCAGATCACAGAAAACTCGTATTAGGCTATAATGAAATCAAAATTATTTCGCGAAATCGATCCATTCATAAATGACTCAAGCATCTGAATCCTATCCACTGGTTAGCATCGGTTGTGCCGTATACAACGGCCAAGAAACTCTCGCCCGCGCATTAGAAGGCGTAGTCGGACAAAGCTATCAAAACCTGGAAATCATAATATGCGATGACTGCTCCAGTGACAGATCACCAGATATTTGCCAAGAGTTCGCTGATAAAGATTCCCGCATCCGCTATATGCGGAATGAAAAAAACCAAGGGATTATAAATAATTGCAATCAATTATTCAGACTCTCGACAGGCAAGTATTTCATGTGGGCAGACCAGGATGACATTCGTGACCCATCATTTGTATCCAAGACAGTCAAAGTGCTGGAAGAAGATAGTCGCGCAGTCTTATGCCACTCATACACAGGTGTATTTCAAGAGAATTTTGAAAATCAAATATTTTATAGCACAATTGATAGCACTGATGATGTAAAATCTCTTCACCTGCGTTACTACCGCTTCTTGCGCAATTACAAAGATACCACAATGTACGGATTAATACGCAGCGAAACCCTAAAAGATACACTCCTGTGGCAAGACGATTTAGGTTCAGCAAATGCCTTGCTATTTGAGCTATTACTAAGAGGCAGTTTCCGTCAGGTTAATGAGACCCTATATTATTATGCCGGCAAAGGCCTTAAAAATCGCCCTCAACCTAAAGATGAATTTCCAAGGCATAACGGAGGGCGACCGATGCCATGGTACTACATGCCTTTTTTGGCTCTAGCTTCCAATCAGACCAAAGGCATACTGGCTTCACCAAATAATATTATCAGTAAAATCATTCTTTTGATCATTCTATGGATTGATTTAGTAACCGTCATTAGCGCTAAATTAATATATCGGGTCTTCAAAATTCTAAGCCTGAATCATGTTCCAAATATTTTGACGAATATATGTTTACATCTAGTGCAGGATGCGAAAGATATCCACTATCTTGTCTCAAATGAAGAGCTTGAAAAAAGTTGCCCACGCACTTGGGTATTAAAAAACATCAAACCTACTCAGAATGAGCACAGATAGAATAAATTTCGTCAGGTAATTTCACATAAACATCCTTCTCTCAACTTTACAAATTTAATTGCTTATAAATATTACACAACTATGCAAGATGACCTCAAATTAAACCTAGGCTGCGGCTCCAGATTGCTTGATGAGTACGTCAACATCGACCAAGATGATATCGCCAGCATGCGTCAGCGCTATCCAGACCTTGAATTCCCTAAAGACCAAATAATTCATACCTATGATGTTTTTGATCTGCCTTATAAAGCTGATTCTGTTCAGGAAATAATTGCTAATGGATTCATCGAGCACCTGTCTTTTGTAGATGAGAAAAGATTTTTTGAAGAAACAATCAGAGTATTAAAACCAGGAGGACAACTGAATTTTTCTGTTCCTAACTTTGAAGAAGTGGTCAAACTTTGGCTAAAAGCAGAAGATAATTGGTTAGATTTTTACTCTGATAGCGATGAGGCTATTGAAAAAAAACATTGGTTTGGAACTTACACTTACGAACCAACTAATAAATGGGGATATCTTGCAGCCATGATATTTGGCAGTCAAAACGGGGAAGGTCAGTATCACAAAAATTGTTATACTGAAGCGAAAATTCATGCCATGCTGACAAAGATCGGGTTTTCTGAGATTGAGGTTCAAAAATTCCAGTGGAAAGGCGACCGTGACCCTATGCTGCGAGCAATTGCCATCAAATAAAGATCTATCAATAATGAATACAGATAGATGGACAAACAGTAAGCAAGCCTTCTGGGAAGATGATTCATGCAAAGGGTTTTTAAAGCAGGCACTGAAGCCAGAGCATGTTGAAGAATTCGAATCTTACTACAAAGAATTCACTGACAGAAAATTAACCCCGGACTGCTATTCCTCCTATGCCCAATGCTCGTACCAATATCTTTTTTATGCGTTAGTCAGGCTCACAAAACCTGATCAGATTGTGGAAATTGGGGTATTAGAAGGATTCACATCAATTGCCATGGGGCAAGCCCTGGCTGACAATGGAGACGGGAAACTTTGCGGCTATGACCTTTTTGAAAATTACCCGTACCGCAATGACAGCTATGAAAATGTCCAGAAACGGATTCAAGCGAACTCACTGAACAAGATTGTATCAATGAAACAAATGGATGCCTTCGAGGTTTCCAGTCATCATAAATCGACAGACATTGTCCACATCGACATCAGCAATGATGGTAAAATCGTCGAAAAAATGTTTATGGACTGGAAGGAAAAGGCTAAAATTATCATTTTCGAAGGAGGCAGCAAAGAAAGAGATAATATTAGCTGGATGAAAAATTACGAAAAGGAAACCATTGAGTCCGCATTATCAATGATTCATCAAGAGAATCCGGAATGGAGTATTTATGTTATCGAGAACTACCCATCACTAACCATTGCTATAAAAGAAAGTTACTTATGATTAACGATGTACAAATTAAAGAAATAATATCACACAGAGACCAACGTGGATTTTTCCGCGAGGTTTTTCGCGACACCGAAGAAGTATTCACGCAATACAATGATAAATTCGGGCAATTCAGTCATTCATTATCACATACAGACGTAATTAAGGCATGGCACGGCCATAAAACACAAACACAATGGAATTATATTCCAATAGGAGCCGCCAAAGTAGTGCTCTATGATGATAGACCAGATTCATCTACTCATAAAGAGTTCATGGAATTTTTCTGTGGTGAAAACTATCCGCCATTGACATACGCTTTCCCACCAGGGGTATTGCACGGCATCCATGTACTACAAGGACCCATGCATATATTTTATATCACATCTGGGTGCTATGATTTGGAAAATGATGAAGTTCGCACTGACTATGATGATAATAATATCGGATACGATTGGCACAAAAAGATTATTACCTAAATGAATTTCACTGACCTGACTGACAAAACAATAATAGTCACCGGTAGCTCCGGATTCCTTGGCTCTTACGTTTTGCACGAACTAAATCTAATTGGATGCACAGTCATACGGTTAGGAGAACATTCATATGATCAGGATCCGAGTCTTTCTCGACTCAATATTATTGAAATAGTCGGATCTCTAAGCGCGACCGAAATATGGCAGAAAACACTGGAAAACAATCCCGTTGATTATATATTCCACTTGGCAGCGCAAACTAGCTTCTATAAAGCCGAAGCGGATCCGGCATGGGAATTTGAATGCAATGTAAAGCCTTTGCTTGCTTTATTAGAGGCCTGCAAAAAAACAAACAGATCACACGGCATTATTCATACCGGAACGGTCAGCCAATATGGCCTTACCGAAGATCTTCCTGTTGTTGAAACCCACACAGACAATTCTATCAGCATCCATGATTTCCATAAATCTATAGCTGAAGGATATTTAAAACTATATACCAGACGAGGCTATGCAAATGGAGCTACCTTACGTTTAGCGAATGTTTACGGTGCGCCATTAAGGGAAGAAAAAGCAAAGGAACGAGGGGTCATAAACAAAATCATAAACTTTGCTTTATCAGGAAATGAACTACAAATTTATGGAGACTGGAGCTACCTAAGAGATTACGTCCACGTAAAAGACGTAGCCAAGGCTATCCTTTGCGCAGCGCTCAATATCAATAGCATCAAAGGAAAACATTGGAATATTTCGTGCGGAACAGGTCATACACTCAATCAATTATTCGAGCAAATAATTGAGAATATTCAAAAGCAGACAAAGCGCGAAATCGACGTTAAGCATATTGACGAACCAGAAGGCATGCTAGAGATAGAGAAACGTAACTTTATAGGTGATATATCGAATTTCACTAAAAATACCGGATGGAGACCAAATATCTCATTCGAAGAGGGTATTGCGCGAACGGTTGAAAGCATTATCCAAATGAATAAATCCACAAAATCATAAAGAAACGGACTTAAAAATGATTTTTTGCGCAAATCCAAAACAGCAGTATCTTTCCTATAAAAAGGAAATCAACAAAGCCGTACAAACTGTCATGGACTCGGGACACTATGTCCTGGGCCAAGAGGTAAAAAAGTTCGAACAAGATTTTTCTGCATACATTGGAATCCCAAACGGCATTGGCGTTGCCAATGGCACTGATGCGCTTGAAATCGCGATCAGATCGCTGGGTATATCCCCGGGAGATGAAATTATCACAGTATCTCACTCGGCAGTAGCAACCGTCAGCGCTATTGTTGCGGCAGGCGCAAAACCTGTAATGGTAGATATCGAAGAGGATTATTATACCATCGATCCCGAGCGTATACGTGAAGCCATTACTGAGAAAACCCGCGCTCTATTGCCAGTGCATATATACGGGCAAACAGCTGATATGACAGCCATCCAGGCTATCGCTAAAGAGCACGATTTGCTTATCATCGAAGATTGCGCCCAAGCTCACGGAGCGCGGTACAATGAAAAATGCGTTGGCAGTTTCGGCGATGCGTCTGCCTTTAGCTTTTATCCCACTAAAAACCTGGGTGCCATTGGTGATGGCGGAATGACGCTAGTGAGGGATAATGCTGTCGCCGAGAAAGCTAGATATTGCAGAGAATATGGCTGGGAACAGCGTTATATAAGTTTTTTCCATGGAACGAATACCCGCCTAGACGAATTGCAAGCGGCAATACTCAATGTAAAACTAAAATACATTGAGCAGGATAAAAAAAAACGAGCTAAAATCGGAATGCGTTACAGCGACGCGTTAAAAGACTTGCCAATGATAGTGCCTAAAATTCGCGAGGGCAGCGAACATGCATTTCATTTATACGTAATACAAACAGACAAACGCGACGATCTGCTTAGTGATTTAAAAAAAGCAGATATAATGTGCGCGATTCACTACCCTAAAGCGATTCATCAGCAGCCTGCTTATGCGTCTAATGCAGATTTACCAGTAACCAATAATATGTATCAACGTATTTTGTCGCTACCCATGTATCCTGAGCTATCTGAATTCGAACAAAATCAGGTAATTTCACAAATACGGCAATATTTCAGGCAATAAATTCTGTTTCACACGGCAAAACGCATTTTTAGATTGATCTCAATTCCTACGATTGAGTAGCTCTAAGTACCACTTAAACACAAACTAGCAGGAGAAACAGATAAAGTAATGGATTTAAAAGGTAAAAAAGTCCTTATCACCGGCGGACTAGGGTTCATCGGTAGCAACTTAGCGCATCGACTTCTCAGCCTAGGCAGCGATGTCTCTATTTATGACTGCATGGATCCATGCTCTGGAGGTAACCTTTATAATATCCACGATATCAAAAACGACGTAGAATTAACTTTCAATGATATCGAGCATTTCGAAAGCCTTAGTAATGCTATCTGCGGCAAAGACTTGGTATTTAATTGCGCTGCTAGAACTTCTCATCCCGCATCAATGCAAGACCCTTTGACAAATATTGATGTAAATTGCACAGGTGTTATCAATTTACTGGAGGCAATCCGTCGATTCGAACCCGATTGTCGCATCGTCCACATCGGAACCAGCACACAATTGGGGCGTCTGCAATACAGACCTGCAGATGAGAATCACCCCGAATACCCGACTGATATTTATTCCGCAAATAAAAGTGTCTCAGAAAAATACACGATGATTTATGCCACCGGACACGGACTGCATGCCAATGTTGTTCGCTTATCTAACGTGTATGGACCTCGAGCCTGTATTAATAGTGCGGAGTTCACCTTTAATAATTACTTTATAGGCTTAGCTCTATCAGGAAAAGATATCACGGTATTTGGATCCGGTGATCAAAAACGCAATCTCATATATGTTGATGATGCCGTAGATGCACTGATAAAAGTAGGCAGCAATAACATTTCGGGTGAAACATTTTTTGCCGTTGGCGATGAACATTATTCGGTAAAAGAAATTGCGTATAACACTGTAAAACATATCGGCAGTGGCAATGTGGTAGAAGTCCAATGGCCAAATGAGCGAAAGGCGATAGAGATTGGTGATGCCATATTATCTAACAATAAAATAAAACAAGAGATCGGATGGAGTCCCTCTACCATACTAGAAGAAGGGCTTAAGAAAACGTTTGACTACTTTTCTGGTTGCTTGGATAAGTACTTATAATATGAAAAATATTGTCATCACCGGAGCCCTTGGACATATAGGCTCTAAGGCTATAAGAAGTCTTCCCGCCCAGTTTCCGAATGCCAAATTTACACTCATAGATAATTTGTCAACACAACGGTATGCATCTCTTTTTAACCTACCAGATAATACCGAGTTCAATTTTATTGAGGCAGATGTGCTAAAATTGGATCTTTCGAATATCGTAAAAGACTCAACTGTTATCAATCTTGCCGCCATCACCGATGCTGCCGCTAGCGCGAAAAACAAAGAGGTTGTTGAACACAATAATCATAATATAATATGCAAGCTTGCCGAAGCATGCGTAAAAACGAACTCGCCAATCATTCATCTCTCCTCCACCAGTGTATACGGGGTTCAAGAAGGATTGGTCGACGAAAATTGCGCGGATGATCAATTAAAACCGCAGAGCCCTTATGCAGAAAGCAAACTTAAAGAAGAGAGACTGCTGCAAAGCATGCGAGAAAGCGAAAGGCTTAATTACGTCGTTTTTCGCTTCGGAACCATTGCAGGCGTATCGCCAGGAATGCGATTTCATACCGCAGTCAATAAGTTCTGCTGGCAAGCTGTCATGGGACAGCCTATTACAGTATGGAGAACCGCGCTGAATCAATACAGGCCATACTTGTCGCTTGATGACGCCATGGGCGCATTAGCTTTTGCGCTTTCAAATCAATTGTACGAAGGAGAAACGTACAATGTTCTTACGAATAATTTGACCGTAAATGACATCGTTGAGGGCATTAAAAAATATGTCCCGAATCTAACGATTAAATACATTGATGAGGAAATCATGAATCAGCTGTCATACCAGGTAGCAACCGATAAGCTAGTCAAGAAAGGTTTTAAATACCATGGCGATTTGTATAAAAACATAAAAGACACCATTCAATGGCTTAAAAAGGCAGGCGGGACGCGGGTTATTATATGAGTGAATTTGACCAATTTTCCGATAGCTACGGGGATGACGTTGATTCTGCAATCTGCATTCCCGGAGTGAAGCACGATATATTTATAGCCAGCAAAGTTAACTATGTTAAGAAGCTGTTTGAACTTTATGGCATAAATAAAAAATCCAAAGTATTAGATCTCGGTTGCGGAGTGGGAATGTTTGACTCCTACATAGAGGATAGTTGCGATTTATACGGCTGCGATGTCAGTAAAGACTCCATCGTAACAGCACGCGAGCACAACAAGAAAACCACTTATAGCTTAATCGAAAACGAGAAACTACCATATGATGATAAATATTTTGATTTTGCGTTCACCATAAATGTCATGCATCACGTACCGCCTGATGACTGGAAATCGTTCCTCTTAAATGCATATGATGTCTTAAAAATAGATTCGCCGCTATGCGTATTTGAACATAATCCTTATAACCCGTTAACCCAAAAGGTAGTTAGAGACTGCGTTTAGATCATGCCGGGAGCTGCCTGGCTAAAACTTCTTCTGCAGCACGTCCCGGAC
>CAYZLS010000063.1:0-3896 GCA_964479355.1 uncultured Wenzhouxiangellaceae bacterium
GTAAATATTGTACTTTTTGCGTAGTGCCCTATACGCGTGGTGAAGAGGTCAGCCGCCCCCTGGATGATGTGGTTGCTGAGTGCGCCGGCTTGGCACAGCAGGGGGTTAAGGAAATTAACTTGCTGGGGCAAAATGTTAATTCATACAACGGTGAGTTGCACACTGGCGAGTGTGCTGATCTGGCTTTGTTGATTCATTATGTTGCCGCCATCGAGGGCATCGAAAGAATTCGTTTTACAACTTCGCACCCGGTTGAGTTTTCAAGCAGTCTGATCGAGGCATTTGGTGAGGTTCCGAAATTGGCAAATTACGTCCACTTGCCGGTGCAAAGTGGCTCCGATCGTGTGCTAGCCATAATGAAACGTGGTCACACAGTTGCTCAATACATGGAGAAAATCCGCCGCTTACGGGAACAACGGTCGGACCTCAGTTTGTCTTCTGATTTTATCGTTGGCTTCCCGGGCGAAACAGAACGTGATTTTGAAGCCACGCTGGAATTGATCGCCCAGATGAATTTTGATCAGAGTTTCAGCTTCATATACAGCGCTCGCCCGGGTACGCCGGCGGCTGCCTTGGTGGATAACACACCCATGGAAGTAAAAAAGGAACGGCTGCAACGATTGCAGGCACTCATCAAGCAACAGGCAGCCAAAATCTCAAATGCCATGGTCGGTAGTACACAACGTATACTGGTTGAAGGCTATAGCAAAAAGGACAGCAGACAATTGGCCGGTCGCACTGAAAATAACCGGGTGGTTAACTTTGATGGCTATCCACGTCTGATTGGACAATTTGTGGAGGTGACTATCACCGAAGCACTCAGCAATTCCTTGCGTGCCCGCCTGTTGATGGCTGTTGCATCACCGGCGGCGGTGGCCTGATTCTATGAATCAAAGACTTGATCTTGAACTGGAGCCTGCAGATACCGAGCGCCTGGCCAATCTTTGTGGCCAGTTTGATCAGCACTTAAGGCAAATAGAAAGCCGTCTGCAGGTGGATGTTTTTTGCCGCGGTAGCTTGTTCACAGTGCAGGGTGAAGCACGTCAGACCCGGGCTGCCAGTCGTTTGATTAAACAGTTATACGCCCTTTCTGAAACCCAAATGCTAACACCTAATCTGATTAATCTACATCTGCAGGAGTCCGGCGTGGCTGAGATTGCCGATGTGGATGATGCGGCACCGACGCTAGATGAAATCACCATCATGACCAAGCGTGGGGTTATCCGCGGGCGTGGGCCAAATCAGAAGCGTTATTTACGCAATATTAGTACCCATGCGGTGAATTTTGGCATTGGACCTGCCGGCACTGGCAAGACTTTCCTGGCAGTGGCCAGTGCGGTGGCGGCACTACAGAAAGACCAGGTACAACGGATCGTGTTGGTACGTCCTGCCGTGGAGGCGGGTGAACGCCTGGGGTTCCTGCCCGGGGATTTGGCGCAAAAAGTCGACCCGTATTTGCGCCCTTTATATGACGCGCTTTACGAAATGCTTGGCTTTGACCATGTGGCCAGATTAATAGAGCGTAATGTGATCGAAGTTGCACCGCTGGCATTTATGCGTGGACGGACCTTAAATGATGCCTTTGTCATTTTAGATGAAGCACAAAACACCACAACGGAACAAATGAAAATGTTTCTGACCCGTATTGGCTTTAGTTCAACTGCAGTCATTACAGGTGATGTCACCCAGATTGATTTACCGCGCCACCAGCTGTCGGGACTGAAGCAGGCTGCGAAAATTCTCCATGATGTAGAAGGCATCAGTTTCAGTGCTTTCAGCGCACGCGATGTCGTCAGGCACCCGATGGTGCAACGTATAGTGCAGGCCTATGATCAGGCTGGCGTTGACGAAGATACCGATGCCCGCTGAATTGCCTGCAGTTGACATGACACTAGTTGAGTTAGAGGTTCAGCGGGCAACGAGTTTGGTAAGCGTTCCCGCTGATGAGCAATTTCAAACCTGGGTAGAGGCAGCACTGACCGGTAAAGCCAGGCACTGCACGTTAGCTATCCACATCGTCGATGTTGAAGAAGCACAGCGTCTTAACTGCGATTACCGGGCCAAAGACTACGCTACCAATGTATTGTCTTTCCCGGTAGAGTTGCCCCAGGGTTTGCCGGCTGAGCTGGTACGCTCCCAACTCGGGGATTTGTTACTGTGTGCTCCGGTGATCGCGCGTGAAGCCCGGGAGCAAAATCGTTCAGAAGCCAGCCATTGGGCGCACCTGACTATACATGGTGTGCTGCACCTGCTCGGATATGAGCATAAACACCCTGGCAAAGCGCATGTTATGGAAGGATTGGAAACGGAAATTCTCGCAAAACTGGGATTTCCTGATCCGTATCAAAATGGTTTAGTGTGAGTATTTGCTGAAAAATAGTCATGCTTCTGGTAAAACACAGTTTACAGGGTGAGATAATCCCTGCTTATAAATGGGCGCGATGGGCGTCGTCAACGGACTCGCAAGTACTCAGCAAGTACTGCACAACATGAGCGAAGATCAATCGAGTAACGGTTCCGGGCCCAAAACCTGGATGGGGCGTATCACAAAAGCGCTTGCATTCGTACCCCGGGATCATGAAGAACTTGTCAATTTAATTAACAAATCCTGCGCCAGGGGCATTTTGGATACCGATGCGGTCGCCATGATCGAAGGTGCACTGGCAGTGTCTGAAATGCAGGTCCGGGATGTCATGGTGCCACGTTCTCAGATGGTGGTGATTCCGCTGGATATCCCGGTTGATGAGTTTCTGCCGCTGATTCTTGATTCCGGCCATTCACGTTTCCCTGTTATTGGTGAAGACCGGGACGAGGTTGAAGGTATATTGCTGGCCAAAGACCTGTTAGGTCACTATGCAGAAAATGGCGGTTTGCTAGAGCTCAAAGCACTGATGCGTCCGGCGATCGTGATCCCTGAAAGTAAACGTTTAAATATGCTGCTGCGTGATTTCCGTGCCGGCCGTAATCACATGGCGATTGTGGTGGACGAGTACGGTGGTGTTTCGGGTTTGATCACAATCGAAGACGTACTGGAAGAAATTGTCGGTGAAATTGAGGAGGAGGATGATGAAGAGGAAGAGGAGCCCATCAAGATGTTGGGAAACAATAGCTTTCAGATCAATGCATTGGCAGAGATTGAGGACTTTAATGAAGTTTTTGATTGCGATCTCAGTGACGAAGATTACGATACCATCGGCGGCTTGTTGTTGGCCGAATTTGGCCGTGTTCCGGAACGTGGCGAAGAGGTTACGCTAGCGGGACGATTCTGCTTCAGCGTAACAACAGCTGACAATCGCCGTATCATCATGTTGGAAATGAATGACATCGAGATGGGTTAACCCGCACACTATAGCCAAAGACCTTAGTTCTTTTGGATTAATGCTGTGTCTCTTGTTGTGGTCCTGGTTGCCATCAGGCATGGCCAGTGAAGCCCCGGAAATCCCTGCTTTAAAAGAAATCGCCGCGCCCGCCGTGCCAGAGGCCTGGTTGGTAACCTACGGTCCCGGTAATATTTACTGGGAACGTTTTGGCCATAACGCGATTTGGTTGAGGGAGCCGGTTGCAGGCATTGACCACACCTTCAATTTCGGTTTTTTTGATTTTGAACAGCAGGATTTTATGCTGCGTTTTGCTCAGGGCCGCATGCTGTATTTTGCTGTTGCCCAACCGGCAGCGCGGGAGTTCGAGTTTTATCGCAACGCAAACCGCAGTATTCGATTGCAAAAACTTAATCTGAACCCAGACCAGTATCAGCGCCTGCGGAATTATCTGCTGGAGGAGATCAAACCGGAAAATCGCGACTATCGTTACGATTATTACCTGAACAATTGCTCAACCCGGGTGCGGGATGCATTGGACATTGCGCTTGAAGGCGCCTTGTCCGAGCGCAGCAAAAA
>CAYZLS010000063.1:3906-8723 GCA_964479355.1 uncultured Wenzhouxiangellaceae bacterium
CTGACGCAAATGCAATTTTGGTATTACCTCGGCCTGGAATTGGCGCTGGGGTTTCCGGCGGACCATTCCATCAGTCGCTGGGAAGAGATGTTCATCCCCATGGTGGTGGCTGCTGAAATAGCAACCATGCCCAGTCTGGAAAATGCGCAGAATCAAGCATTGGTAGCAAGCGATGAGATGCTGTTTACCACCACTGCGCCGGCCGCACCGACTCAACCGGGCAGCACATGGTGTCGCTACTTCGTATTGGGATTGCTGGTGAGTGTTCTGGCTTGGCTCAGTGGCAGATTCCTACCGCTGCCGTGGCTGGCAGGTTTGTGTCATGCCTGGTTACTGGTCAATGCCACCAGCGGCTTCATTCTGGCTGCTTTGTGGTGGTTGACCGACCATCAAGTCGCCGGCAACAATGCCAATCTGTTGTTGTTGAATCCTCTGCTTATCCTGGCTCTGCTGCCGTCCTTAAAGCGTTTTAGTGCATTGTTGCTGACCACAGGTGTAGGGCTCAATCTGATATTGTTATTACTTCCTGGACACCAGTACAACCTGGATGCCCTGGCCCTGTTGGCGCCTGTAAACCTGTCGGTGGCGGTTTATTTCTGGTTGTACCACACCAAATTTACAACAGCGTCTCCACGGTTATTTCATTAGCAGCGATAGTGATGATGATCAGGCGGCCATATTCAGATTCATCCATGTCGGCAATGCTACAACCACAAAGTAACTGAGCCAATTCGGGGATCGTATTGCTATGCCCCACGATCAGTGCATTACGGTGCCTGTGTTGCAGTAATTTGACTAGGGCCGGCTGCTTGCGGGGCGCATAAATATTCAGTTCCAGTCCGAGTTTTTTGCTGCAAAGGCCTGGCGGTATCCCGGGTACGTCTGAAATTGCTACTCCAGATGGCTTCGATGTTCTTTTCCAGTAACCACTGTGCCAAACGCTCTGCACGCTGCTCACCTTTTGTGCTCAGGGCAGGATCACAACCTCCGGCCAGTTATTTTTCAGCATGGCGGACTAGGTAGAGTGTGAAATCACTTTCTGCAGCAACAACAGATGTGTTACCGGTTAAACACCAGAGCAATAGCAATATCAGCGCTTGAACGCGCATTCAAAGATCCGCCAATTCGGTGAGCAATTCGGCCTGGTGCTCCAGTCTCAATGGTTCAATGATCATGTTGAGATCACCCGCAAGGAAGTCCTCCAGCTTATACAAGCTTAGCCCAATACGGTGATCGGTGACTCGGCCCTGCGGGAAATTGTAAGTGCGAATGCGTTGCGAGCGATCACCGGAACCAACTTGTAGCTTTCGGTTTTTAGCTTGTTCCCTGGTCTGCTGGGCTTTTTCCTGTTCTAGCAGGCGTGCACTGAGCAATGACAGCGCGCGCGCTTTGTTTTTGTGTTGTGAGCGTTCGTCCTGGCATTCGACCACCAAGCCAGTCGGTAAATGGGTAATACGAATGGCTGAATCGGTGGTATTGACATGCTGGCCTCCCGCGCCCGAGGCATGAAAAGTATCGATTCTGAGATCAGAAGTGGCTACCTCCACACCTTCAATGGCAGCGCGCTCTGCCAGTATCGCGACGGTGCACGCAGAGGTGTGAATGCGGCCATGTGACTCAGTTTCAGGGACACGCTGAACCCTGTGTGTCCCGGATTCAAACTTGAGTCTGGAATAAGCCCCATGACCTATTATGCGAGCGACGATCTCCTTATAGCCACCCTGTTCGCCATTGCTGGTGTTAATGATTTCCATCCGCCATTTTTGGTTTTCAACATAGCGGTGATACATACGGAAAAGGTCACCGGCAAAAAGAGCCGCTTCGTCACCACCGGTCCCGGCACGGATCTCCAGAAAAATATTGTTTTCGTCATCCGGGCCTTTGGGTAATAACAATATGTTTAATTGCCCTTCCAGCGCTTCTTGCTGTTGGCCTGCACTGCTGAGCTCTTCACTGGCGAGGCCATGCATCTCGGTATCCGTGCTTTTTAACAGTGCATTGGCTTCCTCGATCAAATGACTGGTGTGTTGCCACGCCTGCCAGGTCTTCACGACCGGCTCGAGTTGTGCGTATTCAACCGACAGGTCACGGAAGGTATTCTGGTCGGCCATGATTTCAGGTTGTGCCAGCAGTAAAGCGATTTCTTCATGACGCACCTCTGCCTGGTGTAAACGCGTGTGGATCGAAGGAAGCAAACTCATTCTTCGTCTCCGGAATCAAACAGGCGGTCTGCGGCTTTTAAAAGTTCATAATCTTGTTCTTCGGCAGCCTGGCGCAGGCGAGTACTGGGCAGGTGGAGGATACGTTTGATCAGGGTGTTAGCCAATTGTGTAATTACCTGCTCCGGGTTATTGCCAGCATCGGCTTTGTGCACCGCCCTGGCGATCAGTTCCTCAGAATGGCTGTGGGCGTACTGATGTAATTTTTTCAAAGTTCTGGCAGCCCGGGCACCGTGTAGCCAGCGCATAAACTCAGTCACTGCCAGCTCCACATCCTGTTTGGCTGTTTCGGCTGCCCGGCCACGTTCAGAGATGTTGTTATCAACAACTTTTTGCAGATCGTCAATGGTATAAAGGAATACATTATTGAGCGCAGCTGTCTCCGGTTGAATGTCCCGGGGCACAGCGATATCAACTAGGAACATGGGCTGGTTGCGACGTTGTTTCAGCGCGGTTTTTACAGATTCTGCACTGATGATCGGTCGTTGGCTGGCGGTTGAGCTGATCAGGATATCGGCTTTGTGCAGAGTGTCGGGCAATTCTGCCAGTGAAACAGCAAGTGCTCCAAAGTTAGCAGCCAATTCGGTGGCTCGCTCAATGTTACGATTGGCGATGATGAGACTGGAAACACCCCTATCATGCAGGTGCCGGCCACACAGTTGAATCATTTCACCGGCACCTACCAGCAGCACGGTCTTACTGGCCATATCCTCAAAAATCTGTTTGGCCAGTAAAACAGTTGTATAGGCGACCGAAACCGGGTGGTCACCAATGCTGGTATTACTGCGAATACGTTTGCCGGTAGCAAACGCATGCTGAAATAGGCGGCCCATGATTTTTCCCACGCTGCCAGCCTCGCTGGCCATTTGCCAGGATTCTTTTAGCTGCCCAAGAATTTGTGACTCGCCCAATACTAGAGACTCCAGCCCGCCGGAAACCCGAAACAGGTGGCGTACTGAATCTGCACTTGCGTGTACATAACAGTGAGACTCCATTTCGGAATCACTCAGGCTCCCCATGGTTTGCAACCATTGGCGTACCTGGCTGCGGCTTTCCTCCGGGCCAATACTGTAAATCTCAGTGCGGTTGCAGGTGCTCACTACGACTGCTTCTTCTACACCCTCCAGGCTCTGTAATTCCTGCATACAACGCGGCATATCGGCTGGCGCGACAGCTATCTTTTCGCGGGTCTCAAGCGGAGCGCTTTGGTGGCTGATTCCGGTCGTAAGTAATGGCATGGGAATGTAGTGTCCAATATCGTGTGGCAGTTAAGTTAAGAGCCACATTTGTGTGTGCAGCAATGACAGCGACATCAAGTCCGGCACGTAATAACCGGGAGCCAGTTATTTTAACGGTTTTTGTCCGTAGGGATTGGTTCGCTGGCAACAAGCAGTTATCCTTTACTTTATGAATTCTTACTATTGTTTCACGAAATGGGCGTCAGGCGTGTTCATTTTCGCCTTTTGTATGGTTTCTGCAAGCCTTTTGGCACAGGAAAAATCTCCTCAAACGGAGCCGGCGAAGCACACCGGGACGGTAGCGGCTTCCACCGATCAGCCTCGACTCGATGATTCACCGCCCGCTTCACCAGAGGTGCTACAGCATGTCCTGGCTGCGGAAGTGCGGATTATTAGCGGTGATTTTCCCGGCGCAGCAGCTGAATATCTTGAGGCGGCACTGGCATCAGACGATCCCCGCATTGCAGAACGTGCTACCCGGATTGCCGTGACCGCGGGTGAATGGCAATTGGTTGCATTAGCTTCTGATCACTGGGCCGTGCTGGAACCTAAGAGTTTGGATGCACGCAAACTGGCCGCAGGATCAAGATTGAGGCAAAGTGATTATGTGGGTGCAGAGTACCAGCTCGCCCGTATTCTGGAGTTGGCAAAAAACGACTGGGGGCAAGGCTGGTTTATCGTGACTGCGATGCTCGCGCCGGTGCCGGATCAGACTCGGGCCAGCAAGGTGCTGAACAACCTGCTGCAGGATTTTGATGGCGAATCAAATGTCGGTGCCTTATTTGCACGTAGCCAGTTTGCAGCCCGAAAGGGAGATCTTGAGCAGGCAGCCGAGCTAATCAACAAGGCACTTGAGCAGGAGCCTGAAAGGGTGGATTTGCTCGCTTGGTCAGGCCGACTGGCGGTGAATCGCAAGGATGAAAAACTGGCTTTAAAAAATTACCGCAAAGCCTGGCTTATCAATACTGACAACGTCGCCGTCGCCATGGCTTATGCCGAATTGCTGAAGCGCCATGGCGACTTGAGTGCAGCCCAGGCCGTTTTGAAAAAATTACCCGATACGTCCGAGATGCGGTTTACCCGCATCGCCTTTGCCTTAAACGCAGGTGACACGGCAAGTGCTGAATTATTGTATAAAGGCTTTGCCGCAGTTCAATACAAGGATTCCTCGGTGTCAGCTTTCCAGGCGGCACAGAGTGCAGAGCTGCTTCATCATCCCGGTGAGGCTATCAAATGGTACCAGCAGGTCACAGGCGAACGGGCTAGCGCGGCCAGTTTACGCCAGGCATTTTTATTTGCCGGGCTGGGCGCAGTGGGAGAATCGCGCAGGATTCTGGCACAAATGCGTGCCGAGGCTGAG
>CAYZLS010000064.1:0-6009 GCA_964479355.1 uncultured Wenzhouxiangellaceae bacterium
TCTGAAAATGCAGGTTGACGATGCCCTGACTGAGCCCGGCTTCGTTTGCGACTACCGTGATGGTCGTATCTGACAAACCGTGGTTGGCGATCGAACGAATGGTTGCCTGGATCAACTGCGATTGTCTTTTTTCCTTTGATTCTGTTCGCCGCTTGCTTGCTACACGGGATGTTTGATTGCTCATTTGACTCCGTTTACCAGGTTATGTGTTTTAAAATCAACACTATGAACAAACTCAGATTGTCCAGCGCAACCAATATAGGCGCATTTGTTATGCAATGCAATGAATGAATAATCATTCATTTTTGTAGACAACAAAGACCTGTTATGCGAACCTACGCCTACTTTCAGGGAGTTAATTGATTGAAAAAATATGATGCAATCGTGATTGGAGCAGGCCACAACGGCTTGACCAATGCCGCCTATCTTGCCAAGGCCGGGCTCGATGTCATGGTGGTTGAGAAAAACGACTATATCGGTGGCGCGACGGTGAGTCGCAATCTGTACAAAGACTGGATGTATTCCAACTGCTCCTACGTGTGTAGTCTGCTGCGCCCAGAGGTTTACCGGAGCATGAACCTGGCGAAATATGGTCTGCAGGTGGTGCCCTACGGCGGCAACGTAACCATAACCCAGAACGGAGATTACATCGGCTCATACATCGATCACGATGTCTCACGACGTGAGTTACAACGCCACAGCCATCGGGATGCCGATGCGGCGGTTCGATTTGACCGTGACATCATGCGCCAGTGTCGTTTTATCCGAAAGTTTTTGCTCCGTACCGCACCCGACCCCACCTCTTTCAAGCCACGCGACCTGATGGAAATGCTAGTTATGGGAAAAGAAGCGCTGAAACTCGGTGAAGAAGTTATTTACGATATGCTGCGTTTTTATACCATGAGTATCTCGGAATTTTTGGACGAGTATTTTGAAAGCCCGCTGCTCAAAGCGTCCCTGGCTGGCAGTGGCATCATTGGTTCGGCCATGGGTGTCATGTCGCCCGGCACGGCCTATGTGCTGCTGCACCATGCCATGGGTGATGTCGACGGCAGCATGGGGGCATGGGGCTTTGCCCGGGGTGGCATGGGGGCAATAGCCCAGGCAATGGCCGATTGTTTTGTGGATCACGGGGGTGAAATCCTGACGGGTTCCGGGGTTGAGAAAATCATCCTGAAAAATGGCAGGACCACTGGCGTAGCTCTCGAAAATGGCAATGAATACCACGCCGATGTGGTGGTTTCCAACATGACTTTTCCACGCACCTTTCTGGAGTGTATGGACCCCAAAGACCTGGATCCGGAGTTTCTAAGGAAAGTAAAAAATTTCAAAATCCGCGGCTCATCCGGCAAACTCAACATTGCGCTAGATGGCGCACCACAATTTACTGCGCTGCGTAGTAACCCGGAGTTGTCCAGGGGTGACATACACATGATCGATTCTGTGGAACGCCTGGAACGGGCCTATGATGACTGGAAAAACGGCACCTGGTCAAAAGATCCCTATATCGATATGATGATTCCGACTTTTACCGACCCCACGATGGCGCCTCCCGGTAAACACTTCATGTCGATATTCGTCCAATATGCCCCCCCCAAGATCCATGGCAAGGACTGGACTGATGAGCAACGCGATCAATTCGGACAAACGGTAATCAACCAGATTGAGGAGTATTCCCCAGGTTTCAAAGACCTGATATTGCATATGGAGGTACGCACACCGCGCGAACTTGAAGACGAGGTCGGATTAACCGCCGGGAATATTTTCCAGGGTGAATTAACCATGGATCAATTACTTTTCAACCGCCCGATACCCGGTTACGCACAATACCGCGGGCCGGCCAAAGGCCTGTATATGTGTGGCTCCTCCAACCACCCGGGTGGTGGTGTGATGGCGGCACCCGGCGCAAACGCAGCCCGGGAGATCCTGCGTGACCTGCGCAAACCCAACACCGTACCCGAGGGCTGGATCGATGATTGATAACAAGCAACAAGTCATCATCATTGGTGCGGGCCATAACGGTCTTGTCTGCGCAGCCTACCTGGCAAGGGCCGGTAAGCAGGTCACCGTACTGGAAGCATCCGATCAGGTCGGCGGCGCCGCCATAACCCGTGAATTTGCACCCGGCTTCCGGGTGTCTGCCGGTGCACACCTGCTGAATCTGCTGGATGAGCATATTCGTAAGAAACTGGCGCTGGATTCACATGGCCTGCACATTGCGAAGACCTCAATGCGCAGCATTGCGCTAGACAGCAATGGCCAGCACCTAATATTTTCGGCCGACAAAGTCAGCGGTGAGGGCGTTTGTGCTGCAGACCAGACGGCGATGGTGGAATACCACCGTTTTATGAGTCGTTTTGCGGGTGTTTTGCATACCCTTTACAACCGGATCCCACCGCGTATTCGGACAGATAACAGCAAAGACCTGCTGGGCCTGGCCAAAACCGCTTGGAACATTCGTCGCCTGGGCAAAAGTGATATGCGCGAGTTCCTGCGCATCGGCGGCATTAACATTTATGACATTTTGAAGGAGAATTTTGAACACCCCCTGATTCGCGGTGCCCTGAGCCTGGATGGGGTACTGGGATCTTTTCTGGGTCCGCGTTCCAATAACAGCGTTTTTTGCGCCCTGCACCGCTGGAGTGGCACAGACGGCACCAGCATTGTCAAAGGTGGCGTGGGTGCGCTCACCCAGGCAATCGCTGCAGTAGCGGAGCAGCATGGTGCAACAATCCGTACATCGTCACCGGTAGCCCGCATCTTGACAGAAATGGGCCAGACACACGGTGTTGAGCTGGAAAATGGCGAGCAAATTATGGCGGGTGCTGTGGTTTCCAATGCTGATCCTAAAACCACCTTCTTCGATTTACTGGGTGCGCGGCACCTTGAAGCAGGACTGGTAAGGAGAATCCAGAATATCCGCATGTGTGGCAATGCGTCCAAACTGCATTTGGCACTCAACGGCCCACCCGAATTTAGTGGTCTGGATACCAGCCAGGCCGGTGAACGTCTACTGATTGCGCCGGATATTGAATACGTAGAGCGGGCTTTTAACCACGCCAAATATGGCGAATACTCGGCCCACCCGGTGGCCGAAATCACGCTCCCAAGCCTGCACGATGACAGCCTCGCCCCAAGGGGCCAGCATGTACTGTCTGCGATCATCCAGTACACACCCTATGAATTGCAGGTCGGCTGGCCCACCGCCAGGCAGGAGTTCACCGACAACGCCATTGACCTGATTGCGCAATACGCGCCAAATATCCGTGAGCAGGTGATCCATGCCGAACTCCTAACTCCGGTAGATATCGAGCGTGAATTCCGAATTCACGGCGGTCACTGGCACCATGGAGAACTTGCACTGGATCAGTTCCTGATGATGCGCCCCGCGCCCGGCATAGCGCAATACCAGACACCGATAAGCGGCTTGTATCTGTGTGGTGCCGGCAGTCATCCGGGCGGAGGTGTGATGGGCAGCGCAGGCCGCAACGCGGCCAATTCAGTCTTGGCTTCTGATAAGACAGGTAGAAGGAATTCAAATGCGAACATCTGAACTCACAGCCAAAGACCACTTCAAAAACAATATCTTTCCGAGCCCGTTCCACTCCCGGACCGAACCGCTAAATAAGTTGAAGGTATGGGCTCGCTGGGGTGATTATTTTTCGGCACCGGCCTATTATTGCTCATCGCTGGAATACTTTGCCTGCCGAAATTCCTGTGGTGTATTCGATCTCACTGCCATGATCAAACACCGTATAACCGGTCCGGACGCCCTGCCCTATCTGAACCGCCTAGTGACGCGGGATGTCAGCAAGATCCGTCCAGGGCGGGTCGGCTATACCGTCTGGTGTACCGATCAGGGCCAGGTCATTGATGATGGCACCATCTTCCATCTGCGGGCCGGTAATTACCGTCTCTGCTCCCAGGAACACCAGATTGACTGGTTATTAACCAATGCCTTTGGTTTTGACGTAAATGTCGTTGAAGACACCCATGATGTAGCTGCGCTCGCACTGCAGGGCCCGACCTCTTGCGCCACCCTGAAACGCATGGGACTCACCGGCATCGAGAACATGAAACCCTTCGGACTGGAACATTTTCCATTTGCAGGGACCGAGTTGACAGTGTCACGTACGGGCTTCACCGGTGACCTAGGCTATGAGCTCTGGATTGGCCCCGATTACGCCGAAGCACTTTGGGACCAGTTATTTGAGGCCGGTGAACCACATGGTATCAAACCCATCGGTGAGGAGGCACTGGGCCTGCTGCGGATTGAGGCAGGTTTTATCCAGGCGGGTATTGATTTCATGCCGGCGCATGAGACCGTGCGCACAACCCACACCCGTTCACCCTACGAATTGGGTCTGGACTGGTTGGTCAGCCTGGATAAACCCGTGTTTAATGGCCGCCAGGCACTGTTGTTGGAAAAAGAACGTGGCTCACGTTTTCAACAGGTCAAGCTGGACATCGATGGCAACAAGCCTGCCAATGATTCTTTTGTGTTCAAAGGCGGAAAGGTCATCGGTGCGGTCACTTCCGCCATGTGGTCGCCTTCTGCCAAAGCCAGCATTGCCCTGGCATCAGTTGCAGCCCCGCATGGCAAGCTGGGTGATGAATTTGAAGTTGAGATTTACTACCAGCGTGAATTGAAGTGGAATCGGGTAATGGCAAAAGCTAGAGTAATTGAAGGTGTATTCTTTAACCCACCACGCAGACGCCAGACACCGGCGCCTAATTGGTAGGTAGTGGAGGCTATGAATATGTCAACGATTGAAAATTACGACCTGGCTGGCTGGCAGCGTGTGGCTGCTGATGCATGCAACAAAATCGAAACTCGTCTGTTTATCAATGGCAACTATGTCGATGCGGCCCAGGGTGGCCGTTTTGAAACCATCAACCCGGCCAATGGTGAAGTGATCGCAGCCATGTCAGCAGGCACACTGGAAGATATCGACAAGGCATTCTACCTGATTAAAAACATCCAGGCAGGAATATGCTGGGTCAACTGTTATGAAGGTGGTGACATGACCCAACCCTTTGGTGGATATAAGCAGTCCGGCAATGCACGCGACAATTGCATTGACAGCTATAAGAGCTATACCCAGTCAAAATCAGCCTGGATTCAATTGGCGCAGCAATAAGCAAAGATCTTGTAATGCATCACCGTCCGGGGGAACCCCACGCAGGGCAGTGCAGTTATAATAATGTCTGGATGTATGTGGGATAAAAAATGGTTGATAAAGCACTGCGCAAGGAACTGCAGGATTTTCTGGAAAAATATCCAGCCACACGGTTTATGGATGTTTTTGTTCCGGACATCAACGGCGTTCCACGCGGCAAACGTATTCAGCGCGAAGAATTTGCTCAGGTCTTTACTACCGGCATCAACTATTGTGCTGCATCAGTGCTGGCAAATATGCAGGGCGAAAACTGCGATACCGTTGTCTATGGTGCACACGATGGCGACCCGGATGTCAGAAGTATCGGAGTTAAAGGGTCACTCGCGCCAGTTCCCTGGGCCCGCCTGCCGACCGCCCAGTGTTTGCTCGAGCTTACAGAGTTTGATGGCACCCCTATTATCTTTGACCCCAGAAACGTGCTGCGCAGTGCGCTGCAGCCTCTACTGGACTTGGGGTTACGTCCCGTGATAGCAACAGAACTGGAGTTTTACCTGATAACGCAAGAGGGTGACAGTTTCAAGCCTCGACTGCCCGTCATACCGGGTACTGACCTGGCACAGACGGGCGTCCAGTATGCAAACTTTGATGACCTGGATGATGTGGAACCTTTCCTGGCAGATTTGGATACGATCTGCACTGCGCAAAACATTCCTGCTGGCGCTGCCCTATCTGAGTACTCACCCGGACAGTTCGAGATCAACCTAGAACATATCGACGACCCGGTTCTGGCCTGCGATCATGCAATTCTTCTAAAGCGTGCGGTAAAAGCTGCCGCCCGCAAGAATGGCCTAGCGGCAACTTTTATGGCCAAACCATTTGTAAAGCACGC
>CAYZLS010000064.1:6019-7785 GCA_964479355.1 uncultured Wenzhouxiangellaceae bacterium
CCGGCAGCGGTTTGCATCTGCATATCAGCCTGTTGGATGAGGCTAGCAATAATGTATTTTCGGGTAAGTGCAAAGACGGGGAATTTTCGGATACGCTACGTCATGCCATTGGCGGCCTGGCCCAGAGCATGGCGGAATCCATGGCGGTGTTTGCCCCGAATGCCAATTCCTACCGTCGTTATGCTCCTGGGTTCTACGTACCGGCAACCCCGAACTGGGGCCCCAACCATCGGAACCTGGCGTTGCGAATTCCGGTTTCGTCGCAAAAAAATAAGCGTGTGGAACACCGGGTTGCAGGTGCTGACGCCAACCCTTATCTGGTCGTAGCCGCTGTAATGGCGGGAATTCACTACGGTTTAAAGAATCAGTGCGAGCCGGGAACAATGATCCCGGAGAGAGCTGACATCGAGTACATCACGACCCTGCCGGTACGCTGGGCTCACGCACTGGATGCTTTCGAAGCCGGTAACATTCTGCCAGCCTACTTTAGCAAGGAATATCATCAAGTTTTCAACATCTGTCGACGAGATGAAGAGAGTCGTTTTCACAGTAAAGTATCCAACCTGGACTTCCAATGGTATCTGCGCTCGTTATAATATGTACGACGGACGCTGGCCAAAACAAAAAGAAGGAACTGGACAACATGACATTCGTTGTTACTGAAAACTGTATCAAGTGCAAATATACGGACTGCGTCGAAGTCTGCCCGGTAGATTGTTTCCACGAGGGCCCAAACTTTTTGACCATTGACCCGGAAGATTGTATTGATTGTACGCTGTGTGAACCGGAGTGCCCTGCCGAAGCCATTTACCCCGAAGATGACCTGCCTGAAGGGCAGGAACACTTCATCGAACTCAATGCCGAATTATCGTTGATCTGGCCAGTCATTACGGAAACCGGGTCGCCGCCAGCTGATGCTACCGAATGGGATGGCAAGCCGGATAAACTGGTTTTGCTGGAGCGCTGATTCCAGACCAGGAATAACCCTGAATTAACCCAAAGTTAACCCAGTCGATCCATAAATATGCCCAATACATGCTCTGCAGACGGGGCATTGCATGAACTGCCGTCTTCATTAAACAGGTAGACGCGAGTGTCCTTACCGTCTGCCTCCAGATCAGTTTGGTAAGTGCCGGAGTGGTCAACTGGGCCATCACGCCAAAACATCATCTTGCGAAAGAACCCTTTTCCTTTTGCATGTACCTGACGGTACTGAAACTGATGCCCGCCTGCGGGGTCTTTCTGCAGCAGATTCATACCACTGCGTTCAATTGCATATCGAAGTCTACGGGCAACACTTTCCGGCGTGTCCTTGACCAACAGGTATACACCCTCGACCGACCAGGCCATGAAGGTATTGGTATCCTGCTTGCCTGCCGTACGCACAACCCGCGGCGGCATGGGTTCCAGTTCATCGCCGGCCGGCATTCTTATTTTTGAAACAGAAATGACCATCGGCCGCAATCCTGCGGGTGAATCCAAACCTGCAGGTATTTTCAGTGGCACGCTTTCTACACTGGCGAGATACTCCGGCTCATCCTTGCCGAACCAGCTACAGCCTGCCAAAACCGTGACCACTACCAACAGCATTGTTGCCAGTCGGAATAAATTGTTCATCTGTGTCTGTTTCCAATGCCAGAAGTTAATATAAATGGCGTCGCGCAATAGTACTTGCGGACCCACAATCTGACAAGTATTCTGAACTGAACTAGTACTCCGTCCATGTGATAACTGCAAACAAACCCAGGAAATATTGATGGTCAATG
>CAYZLS010000064.1:7795-8661 GCA_964479355.1 uncultured Wenzhouxiangellaceae bacterium
GGCGAGCAAAACTTGTCTTTGAGCGATTTTAAAGGCGGTAAGCTCATCATCGATTTTTACCCCAGGGATAACACCCCCGGATGCACTCGCGAAGGTCAGGATTTTCGCGAATCGTATGCACAATTTAAAGCTGCCGGCGCCGATATACTGGGTGTCTCACGGGATTCTGTAAAAACGCATGAAAACTTCAGAAACAAGCAAGGGTTCCCTTTTCATCTGCTCTCAGACAGTGAAGAGACCCTGTGCAGGTAATTCGATGTCATTCGCGAGAAGACCATAGTATGGGCGAAAAGTCATGGGCATCGTACGCAGCACTTTTCTGCTTGATGCCAAAGGTATATTGCAACAGGAGTGGCGTAAAGTACGGGTAGCGGGTCACGCACAGGCTGTGTTGGATGCGCTTGGCAACAATCAAGACTCGATTGATTGATCCTCTTCCCACGTCACCCGGGGCCACGCCTTTAACACCGCTTGCACCAACGTTGCCAGTGGAATGGCAAAAAATATACCCCAAAAACCCCATAGACCGCCAAAAACAAGGATAGCAACAATAATAGCTACTGGATGCAGATCAAGTGCTTCTGAAAAAAGTAATGGCACCAACACATTGCCATCCAGCGTCTGGATGATCGCGTAGGCAACCATAACCTGACCAAAGTCCCAGCCCCAACCCCACTGGAAAAATGCGACCAGTGCAATCGGTATTGTTATAACTGCCGCACCGATAAAGGGAATCACCACAGAAAAACCCACTGCCGTTGCCAGCAATGCTGCATAGTCCAGACTCAGGGCGATAAACGTCAGATAACTGACTGCGCCGACTATCACGATCTCACTCGCCTTACCTCGTACATAATTGGCTACCT
>CAYZLS010000065.1:0-8482 GCA_964479355.1 uncultured Wenzhouxiangellaceae bacterium
AAATAACTCCTTATTTCTGGCTTTGACCTGTCCTATGGATGGGGTACAGTTATCTTTTTTATTGATTCAACCGCACACCGTCTGGCGGCCAATGGCGTGATAGATAAAACCATGGCTCAGCGCTGCGCTCTGCGACCAGATATTGCGCCCATCAACCAGAATTTTTTGCCGCATTGACCCGGCCAGTAGTGCAAAATCCGGGATCCAGTATTGTTTCCACTCAGTTACCAGTACCAGGGCATCTGCACCACTGGCAGCATCGTATAAATCCTCGTGAGTTGAAAAACTCTCGTTATCGCCGTAAAGAAGCTGAGCTACTTTCATGGCCTCCGGGTCATGCGCACGCACACTAGCACCTGCAGCCAGCAATGCGTCAATCAGCACCCGACTGGGTGCCTCGCGCATGTCATCGGTATTGGGCTTAAAGGACAGGCCCCAGACTGCGATGTGCTTTCCACCAAACTCACCATCAAACTGAGCACCAAGGATTTCAAACAATCGGGTCTTCTGGCGGTTATTAACATTTTCTACAGCATTCAAAAGTTCTGCATCAAACCCGTGTTCCCTGGCGGTATGGGCCAGTGCTCTAACGTCTTTTGGAAAACAGGAGCCGCCGTAGCCGGGGCCGGCATAAATAAAGGCATAGCCAATTCTCAGATCTGAACCAATACCTTCGCGTACCTTCCCGATATCGGCACCGACGCGCTCGGCAATATTGGCCAATTCATTCATCAGGCTGATTTTGGTCGCCAGCATTGCGTTGGCAGAATACTTACTTAGCTCGGATGAATGCACATCCATAAAAATCATCTTTTCGTGGTTGTGATTAAATGGAACATACATTTCCCTGAGCAGTGCTTCACTGTGCTCATCTTCAACCCCACACACAATGCGGTCCGGTTGCATAAAGTTTTTAAGCGCAGCTCCTTCGGCCAAAAATTCAGGATTAGAAGCCACTTTAAATGAGACATCTTCTCCACGTGCATCGAGTTGAGTTTGAATTTCACTGCGCACCCGATCGCAGGTGCCCACTGGTACTGTAGATTTGACAATGATCAGTAACGGCCTGGTGATTAACCTGCCAATTTCACGCGCCACGCTCAGCACATGAACCAGGTCGGCAGAACCATCTTCAGAAGATGGCGTGCCAACCGCTATCATCATCACCTCAGCGTGGTCGAGCGCCGCTTGCATGGAAGTGGTGAAAGTCAGGTGGTCACATGCAATATTACTGGTAAGCATGTCGGCCAGTCCCGGTTCAAATATGGGTGATTGCCCCTGGCGAAGCTTCGCAACAAGCTTTGCATTGGTGTCCATGCACACCACGCTATGGCCGATTTCGGCCAGTCCGGCCCCGCTCACCAAGCCAACGTAGCCGCTACCGATAATTGAAATATGCATGCTTTCAGGCCTGTTTGTCGATTTTCTGCTGGCTTTGATACCATTGATAGGTCGCTGCAATACCGTCCTTCAGCCCAATCCGGGCCTTCCAGCCCAGGCCTGACAGGGCAGATACATCCAACAACTTCTGCATGGTGCCATCCGGATAATCGCGGTTGTATTTGATTTCACCCTCGTATCCAACCACACCCTTGATTATTTCAGCCAATTCGGCAATTGACACATCCGCACCGCTACCAACATTCAAGTGCGACAAGCGCTCTTGGGTATGGGCTGCATGCTCGTCTTTTAGCAGACAGGAAACAAACAAACAGGCATCTGCAAGGTCATCCACGTGCAAAAACTCGCGCCGGGGCGTGCCCGTGCCCCAAGTCTCTACAGATGATGCACTGGCCATTTTCGCCTCATGAAACTTGCGTAACAAAGCCGGCAAAACATGGCTGTTTTGCAAGTCAAAATTGTCATTGATGCCATATAGATTGGTAGGCATTACACTGCGATAATCCGTTCCGTATTCGCGGTTGTAGGACTCACACAGCTTGATGCCGGCAATCTTGGCAATGGCGTAGGGCCCATTGGTTTCTTCGAGTGCACCGGTCAACAGGCAAGTTTCTGCCATGGGTTGGGGTGCCAGCTTTGGATAGATGCAGGAACTGCCCAGAAACAGCATGCCATGCACACCCGCTGAGTGAGCGCCATTGATCATATTGGCAGCCACCATCAGGTTGCTGTAGATGAATTGAGCCGGAAACGTGTTGTTGGCATAAATGCCGCCGACTCTGGCCGCCGCCAAGTAAATATAGTCTGGTTTTTCTGCCTGCAGGAAGTCATGAACTTGTTGCTGGTTTTCAAGATCAACCTCGGCCCGGGATTTAAGCAGCAGATTGTCACAGCCCGCATCATGCAGCCGTCGAACTATTGCAGAGCCCACCATGCCAAGGTGGCCGGCGACATAAATCTTCCCTTCTTTAAGGCGGGCCAGGCCCGCAGCATTGAGCTTATTCACAGCACTCATTATCCCCGCCAGGGATTCTCATGCCAGGTGCTATTCATGGTAATTGAACACCTTGAAGCCTTCTTTGGCGATGACGACGTCACGTTGCGCAATCTCCAAATCCGCTTTGATCATCTCTTCTACCAGTTTGGCGAAGGATATTTTTGGCTCCCAACCCAGTTTTTTCCTGGCCTTGGCAGCGTCACCCAGCAATGACTCAACCTCGGTGGGACGGAAGTAACGCGGGTCAATGCGCACGATTACATCACCCGGTTGCGGACCACCGTTGTCTGCAACCTCTGCAATCCGGCCAACTTCTTCCAAACCACTACCTTCCCAGGCGAGTTTGATGCCCAGGTGTGCAACCGCGGCTTCTATGAAATCCCGCACAGAATATTGTTCACCAGTAGCGATTACATAATCTTCCGGTTTATCCTGCTGCAGAATCATCCACTGGGCTACAACAAAATCGAGGGCGTGCCCCCAGTCGCGTTTTGCATCGATATTGCCAAGATGAACGACGTCCTGCTGGCCGGTCTTGATACGTGCCAGGGCCCGGGTGATCTTGCGGGTGACAAAAGTCTCACCCCGGTGTGGAGATTCATGGTTGAACAGAATGCCGTTACAGGCAAACATATCATACGCTTCGCGGTAATTGACCGTGATCCAGTAGGCGTAGAGTTTGGCAGCGGCATAAGGGGAGCGTGGATAAAACGGTGTGGTTTCATGCTGTGGCACTTCCTGCACCAAACCATATAGCTCTGAGGTGGAAGCCTGGTAAAAACGCGTTTTATCGGTAAACTTCAAAATGCGAATGGCTTCGAGCAGACGCAATGGCCCGATTGCATCGGTATTGGCCGTGTACTCCGGTGTTTCAAAAGACACCGCTACGTGACTTTGCGCCGCTAGGTTGTATATCTCATCTGGCCGGCATTCCTGCACCACCCGAATCAGGTTGGTTGAATCCGTCATATCGCCATAATGCAGGATAAAATCCTGGTGCGCTTCATGCGGGTCTTGATAAAGGTGGTCAATGCGATCGGTATTAAATGAAGATGCACGCCGTTTCAGGCCGTGAACTTCATAGCCCTTGTTGAGCAGAAATTCTGCCAGAGATGCGCCATCTTGGCCGGTAACGCCGGTGATAAGTGCCCTTTTAGTCAAAGTGGGGTTCCCCGCAGCAATGGTGATTGTTTGCCTGTTGATCGTATTGAAAAGTTATCGGGTAATTGTACTGTATGTAGGTGTGATACGCGCTACCGTTTCAAGCAGGCCCCGCCCGGGTCGAGCACAACCATGACACCAGCGGCAACGGCAGGTATACGGCAAAGATCGCAAACACGATCAGCAGCATCGAGCTACTGCCAAACCAGTCCATCCCGACCCCGACCAGTAAAGGACCAATTACGGTGCCAACACCCCAGCAAGCTGAAAAGGCCGTGGTTGCCGCAGCGAGCTGTGTCCCCTTGAAGCGCTCGCCAATCAGCACTACGCCCAAGGTATAGATCATGCCTTCGGCCCCGCCAAACACAAAGGCAAACATGAAAACCGGCCAGCTTGATAGTTGCAGAACATACGGCATGGCCAGCAGACCCGCCATGGTGAACAGCAGTACCACCACCAGCATGGCCATGCGATTGACATGGTCGGCTACCCAACTCAGCGGCAACACCAGGATCATGCTGCCTGCGCCCATGATGGTCATCAGGCCGAGGGTGAATTTTTCTGCCATGCCCAGATGCATGCCGTAAAGCGGGAAAAAAGTGATCATGGATTCGGCCACCGACGCATAGGCCACGTTCGCCAGCATGATTACCGGGGCCAGCAGGAACACCTTCCAGATACCATGGCTGGCCTCACCCTCTGCTTGCACCCGCTGATGCACAACCATGAACAACGGCAGCCCGGCCAGCAAAGTTACTGCGCTGGTGGCCACAAACGGCGCCATGCCTTGTGAGCCGGTAGCGATCAGCAATAACGGCCCGAGGGCGAAGCCGGCCGAGCCCACAGAGGCATAAATACCTATAATCCTGCCGCGCCAGCGTTCATCTGCCAGCTCATTGATCAGCGTTTCGCTGGCAATCCATAACATCGCCGTGGCGCCGCCAATAATGAACCGCAGTGGAAACCAGAACCAGACGTTGGCATACAGTCCGAGCACGATGAATAACAGGGCCAGAATCACTGTCATAGTTTGCATCAAGCGTGAAGGGGCAAACCACGCTAACAAGCCGGGTGCAAATGGCGCAATGGCCAGCACGGCTACTGCTTGCACAATGGTGCTCAGACCAATCAATGATTTACTGACGCCCTGTGCATCAAGCACCAGGGCCAATAACGGAAACGAGATGCCATACACGAGGTTGACGACCGCCATTGCGGCGATCACACCTGCCAAACTCCGGTAACGTTGCTTAGCTATCAATGTTGTGCTGCACCTGTATTAAAAGCATTGGGTTTATTTATAGACCACCTGCTAGAAAGTTTAACCTTGTATACAATAAATAATCCTCCGAACACAGCGGGCGTGTAAAATTACGTCCTATGAACATCATTAGAAAAAGCTTTCCGGTTGGGCCACTGCAGTGCAATTGCACGGTCATTGGAGATACCGAAACCGGTATCGGTTACGTTTTTGATCCGGGTGGCCACGCCGAACAGATCATGGCCACGGTCGAGTCGATGGGTCTGAAAATAATCGGTATTATCCACACCCATGCCCACCTCGATCACATCCTTGCTGCCGGTGAGATTCAACGTAAAACCGGTGCGCCGGTATGGTTGCATCGCAGTGATCAATTTCTTTGGGATAATGTAGAACTTCAGTGCCAGATGTGGGGTGTGCCCTACTCGCCGGTGCCAGAGATGCAGCACTGGTTAGAAGACGAACAGGAGTTAGAATGCAGCGGTAGTTGCATTCACACACCGGGCCATACACCCGGCTCCAGCAGTTTTTATTTCGCAGGCGCTAGCCTGCTGATCGCCGGTGATACGCTGTTCCAGGGCTCAGTGGGCAGAACGGATTTCGAAGGTGGTGATAGTGGATTATTAAAAAAATCCATCCAGCAGCGCATTTACAAACTTGATGAGACCGCAACTGTCGTCACCGGACATGGCCCGGAAACCAGCATCGGCCAGGAAATGCGCTTTAATGCCTTTGTAAGGGCCTAAAACTCTGTAAGGTTTGCAAGACCGGGGCGGTCATTATGTACACGTTATGCGTTACAGCACACTAGAGCCAGGATCACCCTGGTAAATAGTTGTATCTGGGTACCTACCGATGCTATTGCGTATTTCCTCAGGGGGTAAAACGTGCTGTCAGCCTCAGATTGTTCATAGGCGTTCAGCAATGCCTGCAACTGAGCCAGAAATACCTGCATTGACGGGGATGACTCCACTCTTATTTCCTGTTGATTCGGGGGCTGTGCAAAGACGCATTGTAGCAGTTAAAAAAGCTTTGATTCCCACCATTTTTTATTAACTGCAGACGCTTACCTGCATAGTTTTTAGCAGCGTGTTTCTCTCCACTACTAGTGCTCCATCAAGTTTGATACTATCTGATACAAGAAACAGCATTTGATCTGGAATTCTGTATTACATAACCTGTCATTGGCAATTGGCGCCTCGCCAGGCATTTTTTATCCAGGGACTTTACTTAATGAAACCCTATTTTGAGAACATGGAGCGTTTCGGCAAGGCGCTCAAACAAGGGCGCATCAAGCGTGCGGCCGTAAGCTCTGAGCAGCTCAAGGAAACCGAACAGGACATCGAGCAACTCAAGGAAAAGGCCGCTGCTGCCGGCTTTTCTACCGAGAAAATAAACCAGCGCGGGGTGATGACGGTCTGGCAGCGAATTGAATATCTGACCGATCCCGACACCTGGCACCCCCTGCACAGCCTCTTTAACCCGCTCGATAATGCCGAGGGCGCCACCAATGTGGTCGATGGCCTAGCCAAAATTGAAGGCCGCTGGGCCGTGGTGATCGGCTTTGATAACAAAGTCATGGCCGGCGCCTGGCTGCCCGGGCAATCAGAAAACATTTTGCGGGTCACCGATCTGGCGCAGCGCCTTAACATTCCCCTGGTATGGCTGGTCAATTGCAGCGGCGCCAAGTTACCGGAGCAGGAAAAATTTTATGCCAACCGGCGCGGTGCCGGCACACCCTTCTACCGCCATGCAGAATTACAGCAGGCCGGTATTCCAATTTTGGCCGGCATCTACGGTACTAACCCGGCCGGTGGTGGCTACCAGAGCATCAGCCCGACCATTCTCATTGCCCACAAAGACGCCAATATTGCCGTGGGTGGGGTGGGGATTGTTTCGGGCATGGCTCCCAGGGGCGGTTTTAGCGTGGAGATGCTTGAAGAACTGATCGAAAAGACCCGCGAGTTCAGTGCCAGCCCACCGGGTACGGTGGCAACTCATTTTGAGTCAACCGGCTTTTTCTCCCATGTATATGAGGAAGAAACCGGCGTGCTCGATGGCCTGAAGGAATACATGCAGGCGATTGCTGCGTACAAGCCTGAGCTTTTTCAGGTGGCTGCTCCCAAAGAGCCTGAGTTTCCGCCTGAAGACCTGTATTCATTACTGCCGGCTAATCAAAAAGAAGTTTATAACTTTGATGAAATCTTGGCGCGGCTGGTCGATGGCAGTGAACACTTGGAATTCCGCCCTGATTATGGCCCGGAAATGTATACCGGCCTGTGCAAGGTCGACGGCATGCTGGTAGCCTGTGTTGGCAATCGGCAGGGCTACTTGGGCAAAGGCTATCCCGAATATGCCGACTACCCGGGCATTGGCGGCAAGCTCTACCGCCAGGGCCTGATTAAGATGAACGAGTTTGTCACGCTGTGCGGCCGGGATCGCATCCCGGTGATCTGGTTCCAGGACACCTCTGGTATTGATGTCGGCGAGCTGGCGGAAAAAGCCGAGTTACTGGGGCTGGGTCAGTCATTGATTTATTCAATCCAGCAGACCGATGTGCCGATGCTGTTGGTGGTATTGCGCAAAGGTAGTGCCGCCGCGCATTATGTGCTGGGTGGGCCCACCGCCAATCGCCACAACGCATTTACACTTGGCACCCCGGCCACTGAGATTGCGGTTATGCACGGCGAAACCGCTGCGGTTGCGACCTATTCAAGACGGGCCATGAAAGAACAGGATGCAGGCCGCCCCCTGCAACCGGTGGTGGATAAAATGAATGCCCTGGCGCAACATTACCACGACCACTCGCAACCGGATTATTGCTCACAATACGGGCTGGTTGATGAAATCGTAAAGTTGCAGGACCTGCGAGGTTATCTCAAGGCCTTTGCCGGCGCCGCCTACCAGAACCCGAAATCCATCTGTCCGCGCCACCAGATGCTCTTGCCCCGCAGCATCAAAGGATAAATCCAAGGCAATATCATGCAAGCAGCATTTGAAATATTCTTAAACGGCATCTCCGGGGTTTTTATCGGTCTGACCGTGCTCTATGGTGCAATTAAAATCAATAAATTGCTGGCTGGTCGGGACATGGCCAAAAAGGAAGAATAGGGATGGTCTTTTTTGACAATATGGGTCTGTTGGCACTGACCCAGGGCATGGTGCTGATGTGGCTCATCGGCCTGACCCTGATCTACTTGGCCATTACCCGCCAATACGAGCCGTTGCTGCTGCTGCCGATTGGCTTTGGCATCATTATTACCAACCTGCCGTTGGCAGGCCTGATGGCGCCGGACGAAGGCCTGATCTGGCGTTTCTATCATTACGGCATCGAATGGGAGATCATCCCACCGCTGATTTTCCTGGGCCTGGGGGCTTTAACCGATTTTGGCGCTTTGCTGGCGCAGCCCAGGCTGATATTCCTGGGAGCGGCTGCGCAGGTGGGGGTGTATGTGACGTTCTTTATCACCTACACCATGGGTTTCAGCCTGGAAGAGGCGGCCACCATCGGTATCATCGGTGGTGCAGACGGGCCAACGACCATTTATCTCGCCGCCAAACTTGCGCCCCAATTGCTCGGCGCCTGTGCGGTGGCAGCCTATTCCTATATGGCGCTGGTACCGGTACTCATGCCGCCCATCATGAAACTTTTGACCACCGAT
>CAYZLS010000066.1:0-6837 GCA_964479355.1 uncultured Wenzhouxiangellaceae bacterium
AGCTGGGTTTCATCGGCCGGGCACGAACCGGAGACGGGCGCGACGGAACCTGGAGGGCAGCCAGCGGACGCCCGGGACCGGTACGCAGAGGGTTTAAAAGTACCGCCGATACGGATCGGAGAACGCTTCAAGCTACGGCGCGACATGATGGAATTTTTTCAGAACATGGTAAGGTATCCGGAGATGATCGCGACGGATACCGCAGCGAAGCTGGCGGCGTGTTTGCGTTTGAGAGCGAGATTGCTCGAGATCGTGGAGCGGCATGGAGCTGAATTTGTTGTGGGCTTGTTACGCAAAGTGATCGAAGACAGCGCGGTGGCGGCTAGGGAAAGAGTTAGTAAATTGCCGGATGGCCAGTATCGGTGCGTGGGATTCCTGGATACGTACGGACCCTCTGAAACGCTGTTGCGGGTGCCCTGTGTGCTGATCAAGAAAGGGGAGGGCTTGGTGGTGGAGTTTGCGGGGGCATCACCACAATTGCCGGGTCCGTTCAACGCATTCGAGCACGTGGTTTACGCACACCTTGTGTGCATGTTGTTCCAGTATTTCTTTTCTGACTTGCCGGGGAGTGCAGGGACCCTAGAGGCGTTCGAGGTCAGGTGTGAGAAAGGGACTTTCCTGAATGCCGACGTGCAAGCGGCAGTATCGAGTGGAACTGCAATGGGTCCGATGCCAGGGAATGTGTTCATGATGTGTTTGATCAAGGCGATGTTTGCCTCGCAGGATCCGGACACACTGGCAAATGTCGCGCTGCCGCCGGGTGCCTGCGCGAGATCATTCTTCTTTGGCGGCATCAATCAGTTTGGCAAGGAAGTAGCGGGCGTGAGCCTGCGACCCAGCAATACGGCGGGCCTGGGAGCGCGGCCGGACAAAGACGCGGTAGACGCCGGATCGTTCTGGTGGGTTGGCCGGGGCAATGCGGTCGATGTAGAGCACGAGGAAGCTCTCAATCCCTATTTTGTGGAGTATTCGAACCTGGCACCGGATAACGCAGGCCTAGGGAAATACCAAGGTGGCGCCGGGATGTCGTATGGCGTGCGGGTGCACAAAACGCCGGGCTTCTACATTCAGACATTTGGCCTGGCCAGCCGGATTCCGACTAACTCGGGTTTGTTCGGCGGCTACGCGGCCAACGTCCGGCCCACTATTCGAATCAAGGGGAGCAATGGGCAACAAATCCCAAATGAAGGGCATGAATTTGCCCCACGCAATGAATTTGACCTGATAAGCATGGCGCAGGCAGAGGACATGGACCTGCAGTTGACTCCTGCCCAACAAATTGGCGCCGTGTTCCAGCACACTGATTTCATCGGCATCACAGGGCCTGGGGGAGCGGGCTATGGCGATGTTCTGGAACGGGATCCGGAAGCTGTGGCGGCCGACGTTTCCAGGGGGGTCATCAGCCAATGGACCGCCGAGAATGTCTATTGTGTTGTTTTTTACGATGAACAGCGCATCGCTGTCGAGGCCACGTTGGAGCGACGGGATGTGGAACGCCGACAAAGACTGGCGCAGGCAAAGCCCTACCATGAGTTTGTCGAAGAGTGGTCGAAATTGCAACCGCCCGAAAATGCACTGAACCTGTACGGGAAGTGGCCCGGACCTTCGCTGACGGGCACTTCGCCAAGCGTCAATCCTGGCATGGAAGAAGGGACTCAGTCCTGTGGCTAAGCAAACACCAACGAGCCGTGAAGTTGCCATGGCTGCAATCGACGCAGCAGGTAGTGGCCTGAGCGATGATTTTGTTGCCTGTTTTTCCGATGACCTCGACTTCTGGTTTCCCGGAAGCACGCCGATTTCAGGCCGCCGTCACGGCCTGCCGGCTTTCATGGACTATTTAGAGCAGGTAGCCGGTTATCTGGATGAGTTGATCGTGTTGGAATTGACCAACGTGGTGGTCACGGGTGAGTGGGTGTTTGCCGAAGCTTCCGGTCATGGCGTAACCAAAAAAAAGCCTGGACTATGACAACAGCTACTGCCTGGTCTGGCAGGTGCGGGACGGCAAGGTCATCAGGTTCGTCGAGTATTGCGATACCGAACTCGTCTCCACGGTCCTGTGCGCCTGAGAAGCAAAACTATGTTGCGCGGTACATAGTTACAACGGCAGCGCCTCCCAGGCCGAGGTTATGCTGCAGCGCGATTTGCGCCCCATCGACCTGGCGCGATGCAGCGTTGCCGCGCAACTGATTACACAGCTCGAAGCACTGCGCCAGGCCGGTGGCGCCTATGGGATGCCCTTTCGACATCAGACCACCGGAGGGGTTGACCACAAACCTGCCGCCGTAAGTGTTATCACCATCTGCGATAAAACCGGTCGCTTCACCTTCACCGCAGAGTCCGAGTGCCTCATAGCTGATCACTTCATTGGGGGTGAAACAGTCGTGTAATTCCACCAGCTGTACAGATTCCGGTCCTACACCCGCTTCTTCATAGACATCCCGTGCCGCCCGGCGGGTCATATCCGCACCGACCAGCTCAATCGGATCAGTCCACGTTTCCGGAGTATCGGTAACCATTGCCTGGCCGATAATTTTAATTCCATCGCTAACACCGTGCCTGTTGGCGAAAGTATCGCTGCAGACCAGGGCTGCACCAGCGCCGCAGGTGGGTGGGCAGGACATCAAGCGGGTCAGGTAGCCACCGTAGAGTTCAGGCGAGTTCATCACTTCTTCTTCGCTCAGCGTCTCGGTAAACAAAGAGTAAGGATTGTGCACCGCATGACTTCGCGACTTGACGGACACGCTGGCGAATATCTCCGCTTTCGCAGCATACTTTTTCAGGTAGTAGTCACCCGCTGCGCCGAAGCAACGTATCGCCACAGGTGCGGGAGGATAGTCAAACTCGTCAAGCATTAGACTGAAGCGCTCGATCGAGGCTTCCCGGTCCTTGTAGACTGGCCCCAGAGCGCCGCGTTGCATCTCCTCGAAGCCAAATGCGAGTGTGCAGTCCATGGCGCCGGATTTCACAGCCTGGCGCGCCAGGAACAAAGCGGTAGAACCACTGGCACAGGCATTATTGACATTAATAACCGGTATACCGGTTTGAAATACATCGTAAAGCGCATGCTGGCCGCAGGTAGTGTCACCGTAAATGTACGCTGCGTAGGCCTGTTCAATCAGTCGCGGCTCGATACCTGCTTCTTTTATTGCTCCTCTTATGGCTTTTGCAGCCATTACGCGGTAAGGCTCCTGGCTACCCGGCTTGACGAATTTCACCATATCAACGCCGGCAATAATCACCTTCCCTGTCATTTGGTCTTCTCCCCGTCGCGTTGAGAGGCTAGCGGGCTTCCATGATGTGGCGGGTCGGCCACAGGAAGTCGATGCGGGTGCGGTAGATCAGCCAATTTCCATCTACCTTTTTGTAGAGGTCGTCGTAGACTCCAAACAGGAGCAGCGGATTTTCATTACCATCCGCTAGGTTCAGGTCGAGGAGATAGCAGCGACCTTTCGCCGTGTCAGAGCCGGTAAGCTCGAGGACATGGTTGGTGATGGCGTGCATCACGGACCAGGGTTGCCCCTCTCGATCCATGTAACTCAGAAAGTTCGCCCGGATCGTCTCGTGTCCTTCCCAGTTACCGCCGTATTCGGATCCAAACTCACAAACAACATCGGCGGTCAGAAGCCCCATGAGCTTATCGATCTCCTGTCCGTCGAAGTAGGTGGAATACAGAATCCGCAAGTTTTTTATTTCGTGGATATTTAAAAGGTCGTCAATTGTTGTCATAGTTTTTGTTCCTATCCAGTAATGGTCCGGTGCGGCGCCTTGCGGGGCCCGAGTTCCACCGGCACGCCGGTCCAGGCGCCGATGTTTTCACCGCTGCGGCCCTCGGGGCCCTCACGCAGCAGGTCGAGTAGCTGGCCAGCGATCTGCTCCGGCTTCATCCAGGTTGCGGCGAAGTCTGCTGGTGGAACACCATCGAAAAGTCCGCGTAACATCTCTGTGTCCGTCGCACCCATGGCAAGCGCGTTGACCCTAATGTGGTGTTCAGCAAGTGCCAGCGCCCAGGCCTGCGTAAATCCGTTCAAGGCCCACTTCGAGGCACTGTATAAATCCGTAGTCGGCGGGTTGGTGGATCCGCTTCGGGCCGGGAGCACGTAGTAGGTGCTAATGTGCACGATATCGCCGCCACCTCGTTTGACCATCAAAGGAACGCAGGTCCTGGAACACAGCAATACGCCTAGCAGGTTGGTGTTCATGATCCGGTCCCAGTCCGACACGGCTTTCTCGAAAGGATCTGTTACCGGTGTTGGTGCCCAAACGCCGGCGTTGTTCACGAGCAGATCGATTCCTCCGAAGGTATTCACAGCCGCGTTGACCAGACGTTCGACATCGGCAGGCCTGGAGACGTCCGCCACCAGGCCATGCACCCGGCCCGGCCCCTCAAGATTTGCAGCTACCGCCGGCGCATCTTCACGAATATCGCACAGGGTCACGTCGGATCCGGCGCCGGCCAGCGCCGCTGCAAAAGCCCGGCCAAGCCCCGTGCTGCCACCGGTTACAATTGCAGATCGGCCCGACAGGAAGCTCATCAGTACACACTCTCGCCGAGTATCACATAAGGGGAGGGTCTGCTTGGTGGGAGAACGATGGGGTGTCCCATAGCGATTCCAATGTTCTCACCCGTGCGTCCTTCTGGTCCCTCGCGCAGCAGGTCGATCATCAGACGGGCTATATCCGCCGCCTTCATCCAGCCCGCCACGTCCTCGGCCGTTGGTTGAAAATTGAAAAAGCTGCGCAGCATATGACTGTCCGTGGCGCCCATGCAGAGGGCGTTTACGCGGATGCCGTATTCAGCCAGGGCTTGCGACCAGGCCAGTGTCAGACCGTTGATTCCCCACTTGGAAGCATCATAGAGATCCATTGCCTCGTCGCCTCCGGTCGTTCGCGGTGGTTCATTGGCCCACGCACATCCCGGCGCATCGTCATGACTTAGCTCGAATGGAGTACCGCAGGTCTGCACGTGGTCGGTTGAAATATTGATGATCTCGCCGGTTCCCCGCTCAATCATGCCCGGCATCACCGCGCGGCCGAAGAGGAATAATCCGCGCAGGTTTGTGCCGACCAGTTTCTCGTAGTCACTCAGTGATTTGTCGATTGGGTCGTCCGGGAGCGATAGGGCCCAGCTCCCTGCATTGTTCACCAGCACATCGATCGCGCCAAAGCGTTGCAAGCTGGCTTCGACGAAGTGCTGCACATCCCCGGATCTGGACACATCCGCCTGACGGGCGAAGACCGGAACGGTCAATTCGTCAACGAGTTCGGAAATTTCCGGCCTCACATCACATACCGCCAATGCAGCTCCCTCGGCTGCCAGGGCGCGTGCGAACGCATTTCCCAGGCCAACGGCTGCTCCGGTTACCAGTGCTACTTTTCCATCCAGAAGTCCCATGATTTCCCCCGGCAGGGTAAGCGATTCAAAACCAACGTGAGATTTGGAGAATCGACGGCTATTGGCAATGAACCCACAAATATCATCTATTTGACACGTTAGCATGAGTTTGAATAAGGTTCAAACAATTGAAGCTGTGCACTACACTCGTCAAAACTCAATACACGGACTAATCTCGCGCTGCAAATACGAGCAAAACATTTCCCGGCATATGAAAATAAAGACCGTAACCGGAATTGACATAGACGCGGCCATTTGCGATGACTGGGCCACTTCCGCCGCCAAAAGAACCACCTCGTGCAATTTCACCGGAGATCGTTTCAAACTCCCGGTAGGTGTCATATTCCCAGAGTACATTTCCATTCCTGGCATCGTAGGCGCGCAGCCGTCCATCCATATGTCCAGCAAAAACTACACCAGGTATCGCGGTCACGGGTGCGGAAATCCCCGGATCACAATCCTTTCTTCCACTACAGATGCCGTCGGTTAGCTTGCTCCACAAGACTTCACCGGTGAAGGCACGCACGGCATGGATACCTGGTTTGGCATCTTCAACAGCTAACATTCCGTCGTCGTAGTCGGCCATGGGTACGTAGACAACGTCATTCTCGGCCGCCATGCCGAAATGTACCCCCCCCTGATTGCCACCGCGACCCGGTTTCTGGTGCCAGATAATAGTTCCATCGTCGGGGTTGATTCCATATACATCGCCTGATTTCTGACCCGCGACCAGAATGTCCCTGCCATTGCCTCGAACTAAAATCGGTGGTGATCCATAATCAAAATCCGGGCCGTTTTCAACGGGACAATTGGAATTATCCTCGATGAATGGCATACAGGCGACGTTCCAGGCATCATCTTTGGTCGTTTGCCTGATCCACACGATATGTCCGTCCTCCAGGTCGAACGCAATGATCGCATCACTGCTGCCCTGGGCGGGTGAAGAATAGTTCTCACCCGTTCCCGCATATAAGCGTTTGCGCTCGACATCGATCACTGGGCTGTTCCAGATCGGTGCACCTGAGGGTGCAAGAATCGCTGTACCTGCCGTGGTTTCCCCAGCTTTCACTGGTTCTTCCTCTATCGTGTAACTTTTCCAGATGCGTTCACCAGTCTGTGCATTCAACGCAACAATTGACCCCCTGAAAGTACAGCACTCATAACCCGGTTCAATCGCCGGCACGACTTCCAAAGATGAAACAGGCTGATATAAAACCCCGTCATACAGCACGGGTTGCGCGGTCGTGGTTGCGGTTGGGTGATCGTCAACCTTTTTCATCCAAACCAGTTCACCCGTGATCAGATCGATCGCGTAGACGCGTGCGAGCAGGTCGGCGAAGTAGGCCTTTGGCGGTTCCGCAGGAATTTCGCCGACGACCCAATCACTGACCGTCACGCCGGTGCGAACCTCGGCGGAGGCTCGAAAGGTCCAGCGCACGCAGCCG
>CAYZLS010000066.1:6847-8142 GCA_964479355.1 uncultured Wenzhouxiangellaceae bacterium
CCAGTGAATATACGGTACCGTCCTGACTGCCAACAACGATCGTTCTGTCGACCAAAATGGGCTGTGATCGCGCCCGGGTCGAGTTCGGATAGGCAAAGGCCCATTTGATTTCGAGTTTTGGCACGATCGCTGGTGAGAGTTGAGCCACCTCAGCCGGAACAAATCGTGTATTTTCGTGATCAATTCCCCAGCCCGCGGCAAATGCCGGTTGCTTGAAATCGAAACGGCTAGGCTCATTCTCGCAATTAACGGGAGACACCGTTGCCTTTTGATCTGCGTTGCCGGCAAGAAATTCAGCAATATCATTTCTTTCCTGTATTGACAAGTCCTTTGCCATTGGCTGCATGTTGCCTTCGTTCATCGACCTCAATATCATGTCTCCCGGCAACATCGCTAGAAAAGACTGGTGGGGTGCGCGAGGAATAGAAACATCGTGGCACTCAGCGCAATGCTCCGCGTAGAGTTGTGCTCCTGGCAGATCCTCACCGCCGCCTTTTTGCCCACGCAGATTTTCCATCACCTCATCACTAGCCTGTTCGCCTGCTTGCGCCGTGGCTGCAGCCTCAGTCTGTGTCGTGGTTTGGGACTCATCCTTCATCCCACAACCGGGCAGGGTCCCGAGCAGGACTATTACTGGGAACACGCTTATCGGGTAAATTCTATTCATGTTCTATGACAGATCCACGGGGTCTTCCAGAGAGGCTTTCAATGTCGACAGGAATTGCGCTCCCAGTGCGCCGTCGATCGCGCGGTGGTCACACGACAGCGTGGTACGCAAGACCGTGACCGTTTGTACAGCGTCATCCCCTGGAACGATGCATTCTTCGCAGGCACCCAAGGCCAGGATAGCTCCCTGTGGTGGGTTGATAATAGCCTGAAACTCACTGACACCGTACATCCCCAGGTTGGAAACCGTGAATGTGCCACCTTCAACCTCCTCTCTCGTCAAGGAAGAACTCCGGGCACGTTCTCCCAGTGCCGCGGCTTTGGTCGTGAGTTCAACTATCGTCAATGTTTCTGCCTCGTGTATTACCGGCGTTATGATGCCCTTTTCAGTAGCCACCGCAATCGCCAGATTGATTTGCCTGAAGCGGCGGATTTCATCCTGCACCAGGTGAATATTAACATCCGGAACCGATTGCAAAGCACGTACGACAGTTTGCATAACGACATCATTGACTGTCACTTTCTGCACACTATTAGTATTGATCTTTTTACGCAGGTCGAACGCTGTATCCATATTGATGTCAATCGACAGGTAAAAGTGTGGGATCTGCTGCTTGGCTTGTACTAAA
>CAYZLS010000066.1:8152-8401 GCA_964479355.1 uncultured Wenzhouxiangellaceae bacterium
TGGCGCTCAATGGATAGACCTCGTATTCCCGGCGTTGCAAATCCTCGCTTTTGGAGTCCTTATGCTGCTGCGCATAACGCTTGACATCTTCTGGCGAGATACGGCGGCGTCCAGCGCTCTTTACCCTGCTGATATCTACACCGAGTTCCTTGGCACGCCGCGCCGCTACCGGACTAATCCTGATCCTCTTTGGTGCTGGTTCCCCTGATCCGGCTTCGGGGGTTGGTTGTGGTGGAGCGAATTTCACCG
>CAYZLS010000067.1:0-6614 GCA_964479355.1 uncultured Wenzhouxiangellaceae bacterium
GATCCTGTGTTGCTGCGTCCGATCGACGATCTGGAATTAACTGTGCGCTCTGCTAATTGTTTGAAAGCAGAGAGTATTTTATATATTGGTGACCTGGTTCAAAGAACCGAAGTTGAGTTGCTTAAGACGCCTAATCTCGGTAAAAAGTCTTTGACTGAAATCAAGGATGTATTGGCTCAGCATGAACTGTCACTGGGTATGAAACTTGAAAACTGGCCACCGGCCGTACTGCAAGAGCGCGGTAATGGCTCATTTATTCCGGGCTCGGGAGAAACTGAAAGTGCTTTTGCAAAAAGATGGAGTAACGGGCAATATCCATGAGCTTTTCTGAGTTCAAAAGACTGCTGGGTGCAGATCCTTATAGCCGGGACTCCGGGACTTTGAGTGCGCGCGGTTCTGCGCCTGAGTTTGAGCAGGCCGCTGTGATCGCAGAGGCTTTTGAGCACAAGCTTGAGTCAGCCTTGCGGATTCAGCCGCCCGCTGACTTGCTTGAGAATATTCAAGCCATTCCTCAGCAGCCAGCTCAGCGCTTCAACTGGATGCCGTTAGCAATGGCTGCGAGCTTAGTACTCGCGATTGGTGCGGTCGGTGTCGCCTGGCATCAATCACAGCAACTGCAGCAGATTGAAGCCTACCTGACAGATCACTATACCGACGACGACGACGACGCCGTGCTACAGCGGGCAGTGGGTGGGGTTTCAGAGCAGAGCATCAACCGGATTATGGCCAGTCTGAATGCGACCGCGGGTCAATAGCTGACTGAGCGCATTCAATATGTCAAGCTCTGTCCAACGCCCGAAGGACGCGGCGCACACATGGTGGTAAGCACCCAGGAAGGGCCTGTGACTATTATCTTCATGCCTGAAACGCTGGTAACCGATGGCAAAATGGTTGAGTTTGACCAGATGCACGCATACCTGGTGCATCTTAAGCATGGTTCCGCAGCGATTATCGGCACACGAGCTCAGCCCGTTGAGTCTCTCAAAACTGTGGTTAAAAGCGCGCTTAAAACCGGCTTGCTGGACGTCTGAACACCGCTCTACCTGACGCACTGTATGCTGTCCTCCGGTAGCAGGCGCAACTTCCGGCACATGATTCAAGCCTGAAATCTGTTATCTTCACAATATGAATCGAAAGGTATTGATTGCAACCTCCATTGTGCTCGCTGTTGTGTGTGGCGGTTTAATGTTCTGGTACAACAACGAACCCGCATTATTTGACCCGCTCGAGCGGACCCACATGCATGCCGAGGCGCACACCCATTCCGTTGTGGCCGGCACGACCACTGTTTCAGCCTTGTTGGAGGTGGTTAATGTGCTCCTAAACAAGCGCGGTGGCTACCTTTCCAATGATAAATTGCCGCCTTGGGTTCTGCTGGATAATGTCCCCAACTGGGAGTTTGGCGTGCTCACACAAGTGCGCGATCTGGCCCGCATTTTGCGGAATGACTTCAGCCGTTCACAAACACAATCAACGGAAGACCCTGACCTTTCCCAGGCAGATCCGTTGTTTCATTATTCCAGCGATCGCTGGCTGCTGCCCGCTACCGAAGGGAAGTACCATGAGGGAATGAAATTCTTGGAGGCCTATCTGACCCGCTTGTCTGATCCGACGCAACACAATGTCCAGTTTTTTTCCCGCGCAGACAATTTGAACGAGTGGTTTAGGCTGGTCGAAAAACGCCTGGGCTCCTTGTCCCAGCGCTTGTCCGCCAGTGTTGGCCAACAACGCCTGAATACGGATCTGGCCAGCGATACCAGCGCACGACAATCCACCACAACAGCGACCGACCTGGAGGTTAAGACCCCGTGGCTTGAGATCGACGATGTATTCTACGAGGCCCGTGGTAGCAGTTGGGCATTAATCCATTTTCTCAAAGCAATGGAAGTTGATTTCGAGGCCGTATTACGGAAAAAAAACGCGCTCATCAGTTTCCGTCAAATTATTCGTGAACTGGAGTCCACGCAGGCTTATTTGCATGCACCGATGGTGATGAACGGCAACAAGTTCGGCGCCTTTGCTAACCACTCCCTGATTCTCGCCAACTACATTTCTCGCGCCAACGCGGCCATCATCGATCTGCGATATTTATTGCAGCAGGGTTAGCCCGAATATTGCAAAGCACTGGCCAGGCAAGACATACTGGCAGCGACTGATGACAATAACGATTCAACAGCAGTTGTTACCCTATGTTGAACGGCTCGACAGCCGATCTGCCGACGAGGTCAGTTTGGTGGTTATTCATTGCACGGAACTTCCCGACCGCGCACTTGCGCGGGTGTGGGGTGAGTGTGAGGTTCACCCCACCAGCCACACCGGTAATAGCGGGCATTTTTACATCGATCGGGATGGCAGCGTTGAACAATGGGTACCTCTCAACCGGGTCGCCCATCATATCAAAGGCCATAACCCGTTGAGTATAGGCATAGAACTGGTGAACACCGGTCGTTACCCCAATTGGTATCACACTGACCACCAGCAAATGACAGAGCCTTATCCAGCCACGCAGATAGCCGCTCTAATCACCCTGTTGAACCAACTAAACCCGTTGTTGCCCAGGCTTGAGTTCATCACTGGACATGAAGACCTGGATACTGGTTTACAACCGGCAGATGATGCTGAAGACATCATGGTCCGCCGTAAACTCGATCCCGGGCCCTGCTTTCCCTGGCAGGAGTTGCTGGCCAAAATCTCGCTCCAGCGCCTGCGGGTCGAAGCTCCTTGAAGTTCAAAAGAATTTGCTTCTACTGTGGCTCCAGCCTCAGAAGAAGCCCTGCTTATGCGCTCGCTGTCAAGTCGCTCGCCCGGGAGTTAAGCAAGCGTAATCTGGGTCTTGTTTACGGCGGAGCAGCGGTGGGTGTAATGGGGCTCTTGCCGATGCGGTACTCGAATGCGGCGGTGAAGCAATCGGGGTCATTCCCAAAAGACTGACCATTAAAGAGGTCGCACATGCTGGGCTTTCCGAGTTGCACGTGGTCTCTTCAATGCACAAACGTAAGGCCATGATGGCAGACTTGGCCGACGGTTTTATTGCGCTGCCAGGCGGGTGGGGGACTTTAGAAGAGGTTTTTGAGATGCTCACCTGGGCGCAATTGGGCTTCCACGATAAGCCGTGTGGTTTGCTCAATACCGAGGGTTATTACGACGGCTTGTTGGGTTTTCTGGAACATGCATTTTAGCAACAGTTTGTCAATGCGCTTTATCGCCCCATGCTGATGCAAGCCAGCAACCCGGCCGAATTACTGGAGCAGTTTGCCACTTATCAGGCCCCCAAAGTACGTAAATGGGTGGGTGAAGACGAGTTGTGATGCACCTACTCCGCATGCAGCGCACGGATGGGGTCAAGTGAGGCCGCCTGGCGGGCCGGATACCAACCAAAAACAATTCCGGTAAGCAGACAAATGCTGACCGATAAAACAATGGCCTGCATCGACCAACCCGCAGGCCACCCGGCAAACTGCTGGATTACAAAGGCCAGTAACAAGCCAAAGAAAACTCCAATAAAGGCCCCTAAGCCGGCCACAGTGGCAGACTCCAGCAAGAACTGCTCCTGAATATCCCGTTTACGGGCACCCAGGGCTCGCAACAGGCCGATTTCCTGGGTACGCTCAAGCACGGTTGCCAACATGATATTCATGATTCCGATCCCACCGACCAACAAAGAAATTCCGGCGATGGTCGACATCACAATAGTGAAGATTTTCTGAGTTTGCTGCTGTTGTTTTAACAACGCTGCCGGAACAACAATTTCATAGTCCTGCTCATCACCGTGCAGCCGAGCCAGCAGGTGGCTTACGGTTAGGGCAGAAAGCTGTGGGTCTGCTCCTTTGCCCAGCTTCAGCCTGATGGCATCAAGTTGACTGTCCAGCAGTTCAAACTTCAACCGTTTCAATGCGGTTTCCAGAGGAATAAACACTCGGTTACGGTCACCACCCAGGCTAACGCCCTGAAACTCTTCCTTGCTCAAGTCCCGATCTTTGAGTACTCCGATGACCTTGACCCAAAGGTGGTTGATTTTCATTCGCTGCCCCAGTGCGCCACCATCGGGAAACAGGTTCCTGGCCGCCTGGGCTCCCAGCACGGCTACCTGTGCATAATAGCGGTTGTCTTGCGCTTCGATGCCACGACCCTCGGCGAGCGTCAGGCTCGCTAGCTCAAAATATTCAGGCGAGACCGCCAGCACCTGAGAATCAGCAATCGCCTGCTGGGAAAACAGGTTCCAGGTTTTAACTTTTTTCTCAGCACTTACTCCTGCAACACCCGGCAGGGTCAATTTGATGACGCGCACATCTCTTTTCGACAGGCCAATGCTGTGTTCACGAATTTCCCTTAATGTGTCCTCGTCAAAATCACGCGATTCAACCAGCAAATTGCGTAAGCCCATTGACTCAATCAGACGCAGCGCTTCCTGCTTTGCCCCCTCACCAATGCTCAACATCGCAATCACTGCACCTACGCCGAACACCATACCGAGCAGGGTTAACGAGGTGCGCAATTTATGTTGCCGCAATTGATCTATCGCATGCCAGAGGTCTTCTATTTCGAGCCCTTTAAACAGCCTCATGTGCTTTCCGATGGCGGGAAAAGTGCAATTTCAGCACCTTTTTTCAGGCCGCTAACAATCTGCGAACGGTAAGCGCCACGCAGCCCAAGCTGGATTTCACGCTTGACCAGTTCGCTACCTGCGCGTAACAGGACCCAGTCACCTTTGCCACTGGAAAAAACCGCCTGATTGGGAACAAATATCGTATCTTTGATGCTACTGATGGTAATGGAGGCCGATACCAGGCTCTCCGGCTTGATCCAGTCCGGGTCGGCCTGATCTAGCGCCACCGTAACGGCAAAAAACTTGACCGGCACATCCCGCGCTATGGGTGATGCCGTGGCGCTGACTTTAGATATTTTGCCACTCAGCGGCCGGTCAGGAAAAGCATCTATCATGATCCTGACCTGTTGACCCTCTGCCAGCCCAACCGCCTCGGTTTCCAGCACATGCAAGATGGCTTCCATTTTTTCAAGGTTGGGGATGCTGGCAATCTTATTGCCGGGAAATACCGTACTACCCACATCTATCTTTTGCCCAAACCAGGATTTTTCGTAAACAAAAAAACCATCATGCGGCGCCCGGATTTCAGAATTATCCAGTTGTGTTTTGTGTTCCTGGTACTTCGATTGCTGGGTTGCCTTAGCGGCATTTAAAACCGCAGCCTCTGCACCCTCGCGATCACGATAGGATCCCTTTTTCCCTTCCAGGTGACCCGCACGATAGTCAAGCAATTCCTGATCGCGCATGGCGTCTATGATCTCGTGCCTTGAATACGCCAGTTCGTTGTCGAAAGAAAAATTCTGGGCCATTAGCTTTTCAATATCTACCAAATCCAGCTCATTTCCCAACTCACCCAGCAGACGCTCCAGCTCACGTTGTTTGGCCAGCACCTGGATGTCTACTTTGCTGAGTTCAATGCCAACATCTTCGGTGCCGCGAGCAGCAACAGAGGAATCAAACCGGGCCACCACATCGCCTTTGGACACCCAGTTATTATCCGGTACCATCCATTCAATCGTACGAGGGTTTCTGCTACCTGCTGGCGGTTTAATCGGGGTGGATTCCACCGCGCGTAATTCGCCAGTAGCATACAGGCTGATCTCAAACAATCCGCTGCCCACCACCACGGTTTCCACGCCCTCAAGCGTGGATTGGCCACAGCCAGCAACCAGCAGGGCAAGCCACCATGCAAAGATTTGTTTCACGGGCTGCTAGACGCTGCTTTTTGCAATTGAATTTCGGCAGACACATTCATTCCCGGCCGCATCATGCGCTGATCCGGATTTATCATACCTACGATGGCGTCAACAACACGGGCTGGCTGGTTACGGGACTTGGTGTGGATTACCGATGCCAATTCAATGATCTCGCCAGCAAACTGACTCTCGGGTGAGGCATCCAGCGTGAACTTCACCTGCTGGCCAACCGCAATGCGGGCAGATTCACGCTCCGGTATTTCAAGGTGTACCTGGAGTTGCGATAAATCCGGTAGTTCCATCACTCGCCGCCCCATCCATACATTGTCACCCACTTCAAACTTATTATTTCTGTGATCTGCGGTGTAAATGACCACCCCAGGGCCCGGGGCCTTTATTGTCATTGAGTCTATCGAGGTCCGGTGTTGTGCAATCTCGCTTTTAAGCACTACTATTTCTCGCTGCAGGATATCAATTTCCGTATCCTGGACACGCTGCTCCTTGACCAGCATCTGCTTTGTCAATGCCAACTGAGACTCAGCCTGCTTTAAGATTAATTTATTTTCACGATATTCACGACTGGCCAACAATTCAATCGGTATGTCGGCTTTCAACCGTGCTTTTCCCAGATCTGCAACCGCTTCTTTTTTTTTTAACTTGCCTTCAGCGATTGCCTCTCGCGCGACGATTTTCTGTTTTTGAAGTTGTTTCTTTTTCTCGTTTAAAGCGTTACTTTTATCTCTTAAACGGGCCATCACCTCTTGCGCATCGAACTTCAAGATGGGCATTCCCGCCCTCACCCGGCGCCCCTCAGGGACCATGAAGGAAATCGTATGTTGCCAAATATTGGGCACAACTGGTGGGCCAAAGTA
>CAYZLS010000067.1:6624-7662 GCA_964479355.1 uncultured Wenzhouxiangellaceae bacterium
AAAGTAGGCCGAGTTTGCCGATTCCATTTCCCCTGTTACCCGTATTACGTTGCTGCCGGGCAGGCCCTTAGCAGCTGTTTCTTCTTGCCCGCCAGAGCACCCGCCAACCAGAACAGGAATGATGATTAGCAGGCCGAGTACAGCCATTCTGCTATTGGGTTGCAGAGACTTTTGAACTGCCAACAAATTCATCATTTTGGCTCCACCAATACACTCATTCCGGGCAATAAGTCCGCTTGCTGGGGGCGCTCAAACGACACCACCCCTTCGTAATACAGGGCTCCACCCCACTCCATCCGTCGGGCGCCACTATCGGATATGGCCTCCACTCGACCATCGGCCTTTAATTCTGGCAAAGCATCAAACATGATGCTAACCGGCGAGCCGGCTTTGATGCGTGGCCGATCCACGCTGTTGATCCACACCCGCACCGCTAAATCTGAGGTGTCTGCTATTTGTGCAACACGGAAACTGGTTTGAACCGTGTCACCATCCTGAAACTTGGTCCGCGTCCAGGGGTGTTTTCCATAGATCAAAAAACCTGGCCGGGTCGCTTCTACCGTAAATGATGCCAGCATCTGATTCCACAGCTCATGCTGGTTGATGGCTTTTTTCTCGTCCAACTCCGCCAGTCGCTTACGTTCCTTTGCGCTGTGCTGTTTATCTGCAAGTTGCTCCTTTGCGTCCTCGACTGCCTTACCGGATTTTTCCCTTGCGAGTTTGTTTTCGGCAAACTCCAGACCACCCACCAGGCCCTCTGGCACATCTGCTTTTAGCATCGCCAGCTCCAGTGCGATTCGCGCCTGCTCGAGTTTAAAGCGGGCAGCAACCAGCTCCTGTTCCCGCTTGGCGATGTCGCGCCGGGTTTTTGCCGCCTCAGTACGGCGGGTTTCCACTTGTTGTTCCAGTTGGCGAGCTGCTTCCGAGCCATCAAACTCTACAGCAACTTGGCCGGACTGTACCTGGGTTCCTTCCGGCAGCATCATGCTGATGCGTGCCTGCCATTGGGTTGTCAGGGGCACAAATATTTCCTGTGCT
>CAYZLS010000067.1:7672-8364 GCA_964479355.1 uncultured Wenzhouxiangellaceae bacterium
GTAAACAACAGGTCATAATCCTGGGCATTCACCACCACAGGCAGCAATGCCCACATGAGCAGCGAATATCGATTGCTATGACTACTCAGGTGTCTCATTTTTGCTCGTCGTCGCGCAGGATTTTCCCGTCCCGCATTAATATTGTTCGCTTTGCATGGGCAGCAATCTCTGCCTCATGGGTCACCATAACGATGGTCTGGCCATCTTCATTGAGCTCTTTCAATAAAGCTATGATCGCAACGGAGGTGCTGCTGTCCAGATTACCGGTCGGCTCATCAGCTAGAACAACTTTGGGTATGTTTATCAGTGCGCGGGCTATTGCTACTCGCTGTCTCTGACCACCAGAAAGCTCGTTCGGCTTGTGTTGCATGCGATCATCCAGACCAACCCGTTGTAACAGGTCGATTGCCCGCTTTTGATCGGACTCCTGCGCCCCTTCCGTATGGTAGCGCCGTGGTAATAATACATTTTCCAGGGTTGTCAGGCGTGGTAACAAATGAAAGCCCTGGAAAACAAAGCCCATGTAGCGGTTACGCACAGCCGATAGCTGGTCATCATCCATACTGCTGATATTGTTGCCGTCGAGAAAATAATCACCCTCATCCGCCCGATCCATGCAGCCCAGCATGTTTAGCAAAGTTGACTTACCCGAACCGGAGCGTCCCATAACAGCAACAAACTGCCCTGCCTGG
>CAYZLS010000068.1:0-4309 GCA_964479355.1 uncultured Wenzhouxiangellaceae bacterium
GCGCTACAGGGCGCAGAAACCAGGTGCTGGACATTTTTTCTGCGGTGGGATTGCTGAGCGAAAGTGAGGCGGGGGCTGCAAAATCCCGACCACTGGGTGTCATGGTCAAGCCACGCTTGGGCTATAGCGCTTATCCGGCTTTTGTGGATTTGGTGCGCCGGCAGCTCAGGCGCGATTATCGCGCCAATGACTTAAGCAGCGAGGGGTTGAGAATATTCACCACGCTAGCCCCGTCGGAGCAGGAATACGCCCAACAAGCCATCACCGGGGGATTGGAGCAACTGCAGCAACACGGGTTACCGGCTGACCTGCAAGGTGCCTTGGTCGTTGCAGAAGCGGCCAGTGGTGAAGTTCGTGCGCTGGTAGGTGACCGCGTCGCGGGACGTGACGGCTTCAATCGTGCCTTGGATGCTCATCGACAGATCGGCTCAGTCATCAAGCCGCTGGTTTACTTACTGGCACTCGAACACAGTACTGATTACAACTTGATCACGCCAATCCGGGACGAACCAATAGAATTGCGTCAGGCGGATGGAAAAATTTGGTCACCAGCGAACTATGACCACAAATCTCATGGTGAATTACCGCTTCTGGAAGCGTTAGTTCACTCTTATAATCAGGCAGCGGTCAAAGTGGGGCTCAATATCGGTGTTAACAACCTGATTCGCAAGCTCAGACAATTGGGTGTGAATGCTGATATTCCAGCGGTGCCTGCAACCCTTCTGGGCGCGATTGAGTTGACACCACTGGAGATAACGCAGCTATACCAACCACTGGCAGCAGGTGGTTACAGCGTGCCACTGCGTTCCGTAACGGCTGTATTAACACCACAGGGCAAACTGCTTAACCGCTATCCGTTACGGATGATGCCGTTGGAGAATAGGGACGCCGTGGCGTTGATTAACTTCGCCCTGGCGCAGGTTGTAGAACGGGGTTCAGCACGTAACTTGCACAGCTTACTGGGCAGTAAAACCCGGATTGCCGGGAAAACTGGCACCACTAATGAACGGCGCGACAGCTGGTTTGTCGGATATACTCGTGACCGGGTGGCGGCAGTCTGGGTGGGACGCGATGACAACCGGCCAGCGCAAGTCACCGGTAGCAACGCCGCGCTGTGGGTGTGGGCGGAATTCTTCCGCTATGTGCCGCGCCTGGCGGTGGATTTAGGCATGCCTGACGGTGCGGGTTACCTGTGGGTGGATGTACTGCAATATGCACAGACTGACCCGTCATGCCCAGGTGCAGTGCAAATACCGTTTATTAATGGCACCGAGCCGCAGGCGACAACAAAATGTTTGAACAAGTTGAACAGGAAAAACGGGAAATCCTTATGGGAAAAGTGGTTTAAAGGCAATGACTAACTCGCATATTTCATCAGTGTTGATGTTTTTGACTCTGGCCGGGTGCAGCAACTACCCTTCAACGCCAGCTGAAGACCGCGAGGTCAATACCCGCGTCCGTGTACCTGCCAGTCAGGATAGTGCCGGCGTGCAGGTTTATTCTTTGCAAAATCCAGCGGTCAGGCAGTTGTCCACACAGGCTGAAGATGCTGAGAAAAAGGGTGATCTTGCCCAGGCCAGCGGTTACCTGGAACGCGCCTTGCGCATCCAGCCACGGGATCCACAATTGTTGCAGCACATGGCGGAAATCAAACTGCAGAATGAGGATTACCAGCAGGCCTTGAGTTTTGCTGTCAGGTCCTATGATATTGGCCCTCGTGTTGGTGAAATATGCAGCAGAAACTGGCGAACGATCAGTGTGGCCAAGGAGCACATGAATAATGCCAATGGCGCCAAGGAAGCCGCTTTGCGGGCGACGCAATGTATGCATATACGACCACCAGGGCTTTGAGCACCTGCGAAGAAATAGTCGGCAATTGGCGGTCTCTGATGTCCCATGGATAGTAGTGTGAAACTACTGGATGCCGGTGGACCGTTTGAGCCGCTGCTACTGGGTTTTGCGCCTCGCCAGGAACAACTGCAGTTGGCGGCCGTCATTGAAAAGACCGTTATCAGCGGCGGAACCCTGGTGGCGGAAGCTGGCACGGGGATAGGTAAAACACTTGCTTATCTTGTTCCGGTACTACAAAGCCGGTTACGTACCATTATTTCTACCGGTACCAAGACCCTCCAGGATCAGCTGTACTTTCGTGATCTACCATTAGTGAAAGAAGCGCTTGGCAGTACATTGAAAACGGCACTGCTCAAAGGCCGGGCAAATTACCTGTGTAGGTATCGCACAGAGCAAGCCCGCAAGGAGGGCAGGTTACCCAGCCGGGACGCGGTGGCTGAGCTTGAGCAAATCAGGCAGTGGGTGAGCGTAACCGATGATGGTGACCTATCGATTGCATCCGTGATGCGTGAAGACAGTGAACTGTGGCCGTTGGTAACCTCCACAACTGAGAATTGCCTGGGTGCGGATTGCCCGGATTTTGAAGACTGTTTTGTAGTTTCTGCCCGGCGTAAGGCCCAGGATGCAGATGTGGTGGTGGTTAACCACCACTTGCTGTTCGCCGATATGGCCATTAAACACGGTGGATTTGGTGAGGTTTTGCCGGGTGCTTCTGTGTTCATCGTCGATGAGGCGCACCAGGCGCCTGAGACGGCTTCACAGTTTTTTAGTGTGTCGCTCAGTTCGCGTCAGATCGCTGACTTGTGCGGCGATATACTGGTTGAAGCGGCGGCGAGCAGTGGTGGCATTGCCGCCGTTCGGGATGAAGTGGCGCACTGCCGGCAAATGCTCAAAGAGTGGCAGGCCACCTGTAACGAAATGTTAGAAGATCGAGGTGCCTGGCAGGAAATGCTGAGCCTGCCAGTGGTCAGAAATGCCTTGCAGTCATTGGATGAAGCGGTTGCCGGTTTGAAGTCTGCCGTTGAACCGTTGCAAGGTGCAAACCGAGGTATGGATGCCTGCCTGCAACGTCTCGCTGAAATCCAGTCACATTTTGATCATCTCGACCAGCCTGTACCTGCAGCTGAGGTGCGCTGGTACGAGCGGCGTGGGCGCGGTATCGCAATCCATACAACACCATTGAATGTTTCCAGTGTGTTTTCCAGTTTTCGTGAGCAACTGGATGCAGCTTGGGTGTTTACCTCGGCAACACTGTCAGTGAACGGTTGTTTTGATCACTACCTGCAGCAGTTGGGTTTGCACGATGCCGAAACCCTGGATCTCGACTCGCCTTTTGATTACGAGAATCATACCCTGATGTGGTTGCCGGAAAACTTGCCAGAACCCAGTGAACACGCTTTCGTTCCCGAGTTGCTCGAACAGGTGCGACCGGTGCTGGAAGCCAGTCGGGGACGTGCGTTCATGTTATTCACCTCGCACCGGGCACTGAAGCAGGCTGCGGAATTGCTGGCTGACAGTATTGAGCATCCCTTGTTTGTGCAGGGCGAAATGCCCCGCAGCAGGTTGCTGGAGGCTTTTCGGGATTCGGGAGATGGTATTTTGCTCGGCTCTGCCAGCTTTTGGGGAGGTGTGGACGTTATGGGTGATGCGCTGAGCCTGGTTATTATAGATAAACTGCCCTTTGCACCGCCCAATGATCCAGTCATAGTGGCCCGCAGCAAGCAACTCCGCGAGCAAGGCGGGAATCCGTTTATGGAATTGTTCTTGCCTCAGGCCGTTATTAGTCTTAAGCAGGGTGCTGGTCGGCTGATACGTGATGTCAATGATCGTGGTGTTCTGGTGCTTTGCGACCGCAGATTGAGCACCCGGGGCTATGGCAGTGTATTCCTGCAGAGTCTTCCACCCATGCGGCAAACGCAGTACCGTGAGCAGGTAATGGCGTTTTTTGAAGGTGGTTCCCAATGAATCTGCTGGCGATTGAAACTGCCTCCGAAGCCTGCTCAGCTGCCCTGCTGGTAAACGGTGAGGTACGGGAGTGTTACCGGCACGCGCCAAGACAACATGCTGAATTGCTGCTGCCTTGGGTTAATCAGTTGTTGGCAGATGCCGGAATCAGCTTTGCTGCACTCGATGCCATTGCTTTTAGTCGAGGTCCGGGCAGTTTTACCAGTCTGCGTTTGGGGATCGGTGTGGCACAGGGCCTGGCATGGGCCGCAGACCTCCCGGTGATTCCGGTTTCAAGTTTAGCTGCAACCGCACAAGTCGCAGTTGGCTTGGGTTTTCAGTCAGTGCTGGTTGCGCTCGATGCACGCATGCAGGAAGTTTTCACAGCTCAATTCAGTCTTAATGGGAATGGCATCATGACCCCGATAGGTGAAGAACGTGTCTGCGCTCCAGCAGATGTCCGGGTAAAGCATGACGGGGAAGTTCAGGGTATTGGGATCGGTTTTGACTGCTA
>CAYZLS010000068.1:4319-8288 GCA_964479355.1 uncultured Wenzhouxiangellaceae bacterium
TGGCTGGGATCGATGCTGGGGTCTGGCCCAAAGCCTCAAGCGTATTAACTCTGGCACAAGATTGGCTTCAGCATAACGAAGCACTTCCTGCTGAGCAGGCACAAGCGGTGTATTTGCGCGATAACGTAGCCAATAAACCCGTTATTGGTGATAATACGCATTGGAATAACCGGTGAGTATTAATTGATATGTTTTCCGGGATCTCTGATCAATTCCCGAACGGATTAATACTTCTCAACTCAATCAAGTGGTTGCATAGTAATGACTGATTCCCATCTGCAACGTATCCCGCAACACATGGCGCCCCAAAAAGGGGAGGTCAGGTTATTCGAAAACAAATTGCTGGAACGGCTCAGTAGAATTTCACCTCAAACAGTATTAATGGTTTACCTGCCGGTCATCGTTTTTTCGGTATGGAAAAGTTTTGCAGTGGGTGTGACCGCGCTAAGTTTTGCATTGCTGTTTTTGGGCGGTCTCTTTTTCTGGACATTATTCGAATACATACTGCATCGGTATGTTTTTCACTTTTATCCACAAGGGGATTTTCTGGAGCGAGTGATATTTCTGTTCCATGGTGTACATCACCAGTTCCCGAATGATAAGGAGCGGCTGGTTATGCCGGTGATCCTGAGCCTATTCATTGCGGTGGTTATGTTTTTGGTTTTTTACGGAATATTTGACCAACATGTGTGGGGTTTTTATACTGGATTTGCTGTTGGTTATCTGGGTTATGATATAGCTCATTACAGTATTCACCATGTACGGATACCACAAATAACTTGGCTTAAAAAGATATGGCGGCATCATCTGGACCATCATTTCAGAGATGCTAACAACGCATATGGCGTATCTTCATCGCTCTGGGATCACGTTTTTAGAACGATGCAGACTAACAAGAAAACTGAAAATTAGTCTTTTGGTCGAGTAATTTGGTAGAATTGCGATAATTGTGCCGTGAAGCAGCGGGGTTTGGGGCTTCTTACGCAAAATAAAATGCGTAATTTACATTTTATTAACGAACTTATGCGTAATTTACATTTTATTAACGAACTTATTTGTTAATTCTGCGAAAATTACGTGTCGTAAGTATTGGTGGGGAGAGAACCAGGCTTGTGAATACAAAAAGACCAGCAGCTAATAAATCTATTAAAAGAGGCCTATTTGGTCATGAATATTATCTGGGGCGGGGAACCAGCATGCAGGTGCATTGTGTATGATTCCTGAACAACCAACAGGTACCAACAAATCCTTGCCGATCAAATTCAGTGGGTACTCCAATCTCGTGGATGCGCTGGAGTACGCGGCGCAGGGGGAGACTGGTTATAACTTCTACGATGGACGTGGCAGCTTGTCTGCCGTGCTATCGTACGCAGATTTGATGCGCCAGGCAAAGGTACTGGCCCGAAAGCTGCTGGGCCTTGGGTGCCAACGCGGCGCTCGGGTAGGCATCATCGCCGAAACGGAGCCGATGTTTCATCGTTTCTTTTTTGCCTGCCAGTACGCTGGTTTAATTCCGGTGGCGTTGCCGGCGGGCATTCAACTGGGTGCCCATGGTGCATATGTAAGCCAGGTGCGGCAAATGCTGAAGGGCTGTGGTGTTGCCATCGTCGTTGCCCCAGATACATATGCCAGCTTTATGACTGAAGCGGTACAGGGTCTGCATTTGGTTATGGCGGGAAAGCAAGAGGATTTTGACGCTTTGCCTGAAACTGACATAGAGTTTGTTCCCCTGGGAGCACATGATCCAGCTTATTTGCAATATACATCAGGCAGTACCAGTTTTCCGCGCGGGGTGGAAATTTCACAAAAAACAGTACTGAGCAACCTGATGGAAATTGCCAGTTTCGGTTTGAAAATGGATGCTGATGATCGTTTTGTATCCTGGCTGCCTTTTTACCATGACATGGGGTTGGTCGGTTTTATCTTGGTGCCTTTGATTGGGCAGTTGTCGGTTGATTTTATCGGCTCCAGAACATTTGCGATGCGCCCGCGACTGTGGCTGAAAATTCTTTCTGATAACCGGGGGACGATATCCTCTGCACCGACCTTTGGTTACGCACTGTGTGCCAAGCGGTTACGTCTTGCCGATGTTGCAAGCTATGACCTGAGTCGTTGGCGCGCGGCGTGTGTTGGCGCAGAACGTATCAATCCGGCACCATTGGAAGCATTTGCAAAAATTCTTCAGCCCAGTGGCTTCGACCGGAATGCATTTGTTGCCTGCTACGGTATGGCCGAATGTGTGCTCGCTACCAGTTTAGCACCGCTAGGTGAGGGCCTGAATGTCGATGTGGTCGATAAAAAGTTGATGGCTTACACCGGTGAAGCGAAGCCTTCGAACGGAAATGCCGCTGCAGTTTCGGCTTACGTTGATTGTGGTAAGATTTTACCGGGTTTTGAATTTGCAATTATTGATGATGAGGGCAATGAATTGGGTGACCGTCATTGTGGCCACATTCATCTCAAGGGCCCCAGCGTAATGGATGGCTATTTCAGAGATGAAAAATCTACCCGTGAGGTATTGTCCGAGGATGGCTGGTTAAATACAGGTGATATTGGTTATCGTACAGGCGATCATGTTTATATCACCTCGCGCAGTAAAGACGTGATCATTATCAAGGGTCGTAATATCTGGCCCTATGACCTCGAGATCCTGGCTGAGCAGACCGACGGTGTTAAGCTCGGCGGTGTGGCTGCATTCGCCGTAACCGATGATGAGCATGTAGAGCAGGCGGTACTGGTGGTCGAGACCCGTGAAAAGAGTACTGAAAAACGCCAGCAAATCAGTCAGGAAATTAGCCAGGTCATACACGCTCATTTCGGCGTTAATGTATTGATTGATCTGACCCCACGCGGAACATTGCCAAGAACTTCGTCCGGCAAACTATCCAGATCACAATCCAAACAGGGTTATCTTGCACGCAAGACCTTACAGGGTGTAGAACAATCGGCAGCCAAGGCTGCTGAAAAACAGCCCGCCTGATTTGCAGTACACTCAGTACACTGTACTGGTAACCGGCGCAACTGGCTTCATCGGCCAGCGAGTAGTCTCCCATCTGCTACAGCAGGGACACACTGTCCGGGCGTTGGTTCGCCCGCAAAAAATTCCGGAAAAACGCTTGCCATCCACCTGTAGGCAAGACCCGGTAGAACTCTTAGATGAAGCCGGCATCAGCGTCATCATTGCTGAATGTGATGCCGTCATTTATTGTGCAGGTAGTGTCAGGGGTCGCCGGCCGGCAGATTTTCGTACTGCAAACGTTGACGGCATCAGAGCTGTACTTAATGCCCTTGAGCAAACCCCACATGCGCCACCTTTATTGCTGATTTCCTCTTTGGCGGCGAGTCGTCCGGAGCTTTCTGATTACGCCAACAGCAAATATGCAGGAGAACAATTGTTGTTGGAAAGCACACAGTTGCCGTGGACCATCATTCGTCCACCCGCCGTGTACGGGTCGGATGATAAGGAAATGCTGGCTCTGTTAAAAATGGCGAGGCGGGGCCTGCTTGTGCATGTTGGTCCCCGTGACCAGCGTTTGTCATTAATTCAGGTTGATGATCTGGCCAAAGCTGTCAATGCCTGGCTTGGTGCCTGGGAACAATGTTTGCATCAAACCTATGCCATTGACGATGGCAGAGCCGGTGGCTATGACTGGCAGTCTATCGGTGAGGCTGTTTCTGCCGGAAAATACCGGTTTTTGAAACTGCCCTTGCTGTTAATGAATATTGTGGCAAAAATGAACCTGTTAATGTCACTGGTGCTGGGTTATGCACCGATGCTGACCCCAGGCAAGGTGCGTGAATTAATCCAGCCAGAATGGTTGTGTGACAACCGCCAATTTACTGCGGAAACCGGCTGGAAACCAACTACAGACTTAAACCGTGGTGCACAGCAACTATTTTTCGATGGCTAGTCCCAATATTTCACCAATAAAAAGACAAAATCCCTATTAATCCGATATAATTCAGGTG
>CAYZLS010000069.1:0-3006 GCA_964479355.1 uncultured Wenzhouxiangellaceae bacterium
ACCCAAAATGGTGAGCGGTGAATGGACCGCTACCATGAACCTTACCGAGCCAGGTGCCGGCTCCGATCTGGCGGCAGTAACGACCCGGGCGATTCCGGCAGGGGATCATTTTTTGGTCTCCGGACAGAAAATCTTTATCACCTGGGGTGATCATCAGATGGCAGATAATATCATTCATCTGGTACTCGCCCGTTTGCCGGATGCGCCGGCCGGGGTAAAAGGCATTTCCCTGTTGCTGGTACCCAAATTTTTGTTGGATGAAAACGGTCAGCCAAGTGCACATAATGATGTTTATTGCGTGTCGGTGGAACACAAGTTGGGCATCCATGGCAGCCCAACCTGTGTGATGAGTTTTGGTGAAAATGACGGTGCCGTAGGCTACCTCATCGGGGCACCCCAAAAGGGGCTTGCTGCGATGTTCATCATGATGAATGAAGCGCGTCAGGGCGTAGGGCGCCAGGCCCTGGGTTTATGTGAGCGCTCATATCAACAAGCCCGCGAATATGCCAAAGAGCGTTTGCAAGGAACCCGTAGTGACGGCTCACGCTTTCCAATAATCGATTTCCCGGATGTGCGGCGCATGCTGATGCTGATGAAAGCGTCAACTGAGGCCATGCGTGGTCTAATTTATATGGCGGGCGTTGAGAGTGACAAAACGCACTGGGCGAAAAATCCGCAAGCTGCACAAAAACACGCGGTACGGATCGGCCTTTTTACACCCATTATCAAAGGCTGGATGTCGGAACTGGCCCAGGAAATCACCTCTTTGGGCATCCAGGTTCATGGCGGTATGGGCTATGTTGAGGAAACTGGTAGCGCCCAGCATTACCGGGATGTACGGATTACGACTATCTACGAAGGCACAACGGGTATTCAGGGGCAGGACCTGGTGGGCCGCAAGACCCTGGGGGACAATGGCGCAGCCCTCGAAGAATTGTTGAACGAAATCCAGGCGGCGGCCGATGCCATGGCCGGGGTTGATGAGCTGTCTGCCATGGCAGATCAATTGTCGGTTGCGGTGCAAGCCGGGCGCGAAGCCCGGGCCTGGCTGCTTGAACACGCTGGAGAAAACCGGGATGTTGCCGGTAGCGTGAGTGTAAATTTCATGCTGTTGATGGGGTATATCTGTGGTGGATGGGTCATGGGGCTGGCAGCGTTAAAGGCCGTTGAACTGCTGGGTGACGATACAGGCGATGCGGCATTCCTGAAATCAAAAAAGCTGACGGCACAGTTCTATTTCGATCACCTTCTGTCGCGCTCCAGTAGTTGTCTGGCCTCGGTAAAAGCGGGCAGTGACAGCATCATGGCACTGGCTGCGGATCAGTTTTAGCCGCCAGTTAAATGTTTTTTCAGAGGCTGTTAACAGGCCACGGTCACCACATGATCCACATGCGAAGCACTATTTGGAGATGCCCAAAATGAAAAGATTGACGGCCCTATCGGGCTTGATCCTGCTGGTAAATGCGCCGTTGGTGAACGCCACGGTCAGCGATACAGAGTTCCAGCAAATGCAGCAAATGCTGACGCAGGCGCTGGCGAGGATTAAGGAACTTGAACACCACCACACGGCCATCGCAGATGCACAAACGCACCATATAGCAAGTATGGACACCCATGTGCAGCCCAATGAATCCGTGGTGACCGGTGACGCAAGCACTAACACTGCTGGGCAGGTTGCGGCTAATACCGCCCGGCTTGATAAAATATCCTGGACCGAACGGGTCAGGCTCAATGGCGACTTCCTGTATCGCTACCAGCACGATGAGGGTAAGGGTTTTCTGGGTGACACCAATAGCCTTGAGCCTGATCGCAGTCGCAATCGCCAGCGAATACGCGCACATCTTGCGGTAATTGCCACGCTGCCAAAAGGCATTGAAGTCGGGATTGGTTTGGCCACCGGTGGCGATAATCCCGCCTCTGCAGTACAAACACTGGGTGGTTCTGGCTCAAGTAAGGATTTGCAGCTTGATCTCGCTTATTTCGATTGGCAGTTCAAGCAGGATTTTCACTTGGCGATGGGAAAAATCCGGAATCGTTTTTATCGGCCCGCCGGCAGCGGTCTTTTGTGGGACAGTGACTGGCGCCCGGAAGGCATGGATTTTCGTTATGACGGTGATCTGGCGTATGTCAACACACTGGGCACCTGGTTTGAAGGTGACAGCAATAAAGATGGCAGCAGTTTCAACTATGGCTTGCAGGCCGGATTTAAGCCGCAACTGGGTAACACGCGGTTCAATATTGGTGTCGGCTACTGGAAGATCAAAACTGAAGGTATTAATTGCTTTGACGCCCCTTCTAGTACCTCCGGCAATGGCGCAGGCCGGGGCTGCTTTGGGAATACGGCAACAGATGGTCAGGGCGCGCTGGTCGCTGGTGGCACCCCGGCGATTTACGTGATGGGCTACGAACCGGTAGAACTCTATGCAACGGCAGAATTTGACGCGCCCTTGCCCTTCAGCGTGTTCGCTGATTTTGCCAGGAACACCGATGCAAAGGCGATCCCAGCGGGGCCTTCGCAAGGGCAGAAGCTGGATACTGCCTACGCATTTGGGGCAGTGCTTGGCAGTAGCAAGCAGGCCGGAGACTGGCAGTTTAAACTGACCTACCAGGACATCGAGGCTGATTCTGTTTTGGCGCTTTTAACCGACTCCAATTTTGCCGGTGGTGGCACCGATAGTAAGGGTTTCAAGCTGGCAGGTAAATACATGTTGACGGAGCAGGCATCGCTGGGCTTTATCTATTATCATACCGAGCGCCAGGACAGTAACGGGGTGGAAAACGGCAGCCCCTTGACTTCCAACCCATTCGATGTCAACACATTGCAAGTTAATGTGTTGTTTAAAGCGAAATAAAAGATGCATCTGAGCACAGGCAAAGAACTACGGTTATTGGATCAACTGGGTCGTCCATTGCATGATCTGCGTATTTCGGTCAAAGACAAATGTAATTTTCGCTGCCCTTATTGTATGCCTGTGGAAACCTATAACGAAAACTACGATTTTCTTA
>CAYZLS010000069.1:3016-3280 GCA_964479355.1 uncultured Wenzhouxiangellaceae bacterium
AACAACAGTTGCTCAGCTTTGAAGAGATCGCTCGCCTGGTAGGTATCTTTGCCGGCCTGGGGGTGAGAAAAGTACGCCTCACCGGCGGTGAGCCGTTGTTGCGATCGGACCTTGCCAGCCTGGTGCGTGAATTGCGCGCTATCGAAGAACTTGAAGATATCGCCCTGACCACCAATGGCTCACCGCTGGCAAAAAAAGCAGGGGTGCTCGCTGAGGCGGGGCTCGATCGGGTAACCGTAAGCCTGGATTCTGTCAATGACGCTA
>CAYZLS010000069.1:3290-8233 GCA_964479355.1 uncultured Wenzhouxiangellaceae bacterium
GGCCATGACTGGCGGGCAGGACTGTTTATCTGATGTGCTGGCCGGTATTGATGCCGCGCAGCAGGCCGGCCTAGGGCCAGTCAAAGTTAACGCCGTGGTGATGAAGGGCAGCAACGATGAGGATGTGCTGAATCTGCTGGAATACTTCCAGGGCACTGGAGTCATTGTACGCCTGGTAGAGTTCATGGATGCGGGCACCGTAAACCGGTGGCGCAGAAGCCAGATCGTACCCTTTGCCGAGCTGCTGGCCCGCATCGGCAAGCGTTGGCCGCTGGAACCCTTAAAAGCAAACTATGCCGGTGAAGTCGCTACTCGTTATCGCTATCGGGACTTTGAGGGAGAGATTGGTTTTATCAACTCAATTACCCAGCCTTTTTGTATGAGTTGTTCGCGTGCCCGGCTGTCAGCTGATGGCAACATGTACACCTGCCTGTTCGCCACCGACGGGCTGGATTTGCGCGCTCCACTGCGGGCGGGTGCCAGTGATGATGAACTCAGGGCAATGATGGTTGCGAAGTGGCTGGGGCGCGATGACCAGTACAGCATGGATCGCGCCACCACCAGCAGCCAGGAGCAGGCCGGGGATCGCATCGAGATGTTCTACATTGGTGGATAACACTTATGACCAGTAATAAAGTAAACTAGGTGCAGTGGCCCAATTCCATCTTCATGTTGCATGTTGATATCGTGCATGGCTGCCAGTTGCAGTGTGTTGGTTGCCCCAATTCCACCATCATGGACAAGGTTAAACGTATCCCGGTTGCTGATTTTGCAACCATCCTGGGTAATGTGGATGTCGAGCATGTGCACACCTTACGTCTGTTCAATTTTGGTGAGCCGTTGTTGCATCGCCAACTGGATCAGATCGTGGCAGAAATACCGAAACAAAAATGGAAAACTTCATTCGTGGAGATATCAACCAATGCGCAGTACGTGGATTGGGATAATTTCGAAGCCATGTTGAAACTACAAATTGTCAACAAGATTGCGGTGAGTTGCGACGGTGATGGCTCAGCGGCAAAGTATGCAGCACTGCGCCCACCCGGGAAAATGGAAAAAATGCTGCATTTCCTCAAAAAAACCCGACAACTGTGTGAGAAGTGGTCACCAGCCACCCAGCTTGTCACCCGCACCATTATTGAAACGGATCAAGATAAGGAAAACTGGAAGAAAATATTACGACCCCTGGGCTGGGAGCCTGAATTCAGAAAATGGATGCTGCTGCCCGGTTCGGCAGAAAATCCTTCACACCGAAGCGGTGCCGGGGTCAGTGGTTCCTGTGTTTTTATGGCAGAGGCATCTGAGTTCGTCGGCAAGACCTGGCATGGTGATATCAACGTTTTGTATGTCGACGCCGATGGCACTTCAGTGCCTTGTTGTTACCACCCCAGAGCGAGTGTTTTTGGCAACCTGTTAACGCAGAAATACAGCGAAGTCATGGCCGGGCGACAACGGGCCGATTTTAAGCTGAGAATGGCAACCGATCGAAAAAATATGTTAATCTGTGGTCAGTGTGACATGGGCCCGCTTGGCGCTGAGGGGCCGTCATTTAGGGCGACTTTCGCACTTTAAATTAAAAACCATCAAGGTACTCGGCGTAGGCACTGATGTACTTGGTGGCATTATCAGGGGAAATGACCACCGCACGTCCCATTGTTGTCGCACCGGTTAGGGCTTGCGGGCCACAATTTGGGCCACACAGCGCTCGGGCTCTGCTTGCACGCCTTCGAAATGATAAATAATCTCCCAGTTCTCAAATTCTGCTGCCAGTTCACCAGGCTGAAGCAAGAAATCCGGATTGTTGGGCCGACCGAACCGCCGCTGGCCGCTGGTGAAGGTTTCATAAACTATCAGCCCACCCGGCATGACCGCACTTTTGAGCGCCGGGAATAAAGGCCGATGCAGATAGCGAAAACCAATAATGGCTGCAAAGCACTGTTTTGCCAATGGCTTTGACCCTGGTTGCTCTAGGTCGACTTGCCTGATACGGCCCGGCAAGCTGGTTTCCCTTAGCTGCTGTTCCACACCCTGAAGAGCGCTGCTGGATTGATCTGCAAAGACGACTGTTATGCTTTGCTCAGCCAGAGCCAGGCCATTGCGTCCTGTGCCGCAGGCGAAATCCAGCACTGGCAATGAGCGCTCCAGGTCCGCGAGCAAATCCAGGTGATCCAATAACAGATCGGCAGCGGCTTGATTCAACATGAGACTAGCCTTTTGAATCGCTGTCAGAACTAATCACCCGGTGATGATAAAGCGAATAGTAGCGAAGCTTGCCAGGGGCGTGTGAGATGACAGCGGAAATCACGATAATCACAATTAGCAGGAATTGATCCCAGTCCGGGTGGAAGCCAATCAAGGTGAGGAAAATTAACTTCAGGATGATCGAAATGCCCCGGATCTGAACCAGCCAGACAGGATTTGAGATGCAATCCATCAGCATCATCAGGGCGCCGCTGGCCAGTGCAAGCCACCAGTAGTTGAGCCACAGGTCTTTTTCAAGGCCGAATAATATTCCGCCGCCTACACCGGCGACAGACAGCAGGTGCAGGGTGCGCAAGCTGATCTTCGACCAGCGTTTCAGGTCGATTTGGTTCACAGTTCCAACTTGTCGATCGCGGCCAGCACGGTATCGATCTGCGGGCGTTTGCGATAGCTTTTCTCAGCAAACTTTGCCCGGGTGATACCTTTGGTGTCGATGATTATGATGCCGAAGTGTTTGATGATTTTAGATTGTGGATCAGATAATAAAGTTAAACGATGGGTGTGTTTGAGCTGGAATGACTTGAGCGTTGCAACCGAATCGTAGCTTATTGTGATTATATGGATACCGCGTGTGGTGAAATCATCGATCTGTGCATCCAGTTCCCTGGCCTGAGCTTTGCAAAAACGACACCAGTCCAGTGAACGAAGGAACACGATCGCCAGCCCCTTTTCGCCCACCAGTGAAGTGAACGATTGCGTGTTGCCGCCCTGATCAATGGTATCGAGCGAGTCGCCAATGGGGCTACCGAGATCCGGTCCCCATACTTCTGCACTTGCTGCCTGCGCGGTGGTGTTAAACAGCATGGTTAGCAATAACAGTTGACTGGCAAAAAACAAGTTTTTCATGGGTATTGAAGCCTCATTGGTTGCGGTGAGTGTACGTGATCGAACTGATCAGGCACCTGTCAGTGCGGTACCACCCAACCAATCACTTTAGCACTAATGGCAGAAACAGGTAAGCAGTAGTCTTTTCCAATATGAAATGAGTCTGAAGCAATAATGAGTTCAGTGCATGGTGGTAAGGATAAAAACCATCATGAAGCTCGGAGATTTAAAGACCATCGATCAATTATCTGAATTTCTATCCGGAACCCAGGCTGTAGCCTTCTCCATCATCCTCGATAAGGATGATGGCTACCGCTGGATTCAGGCAGCCCTGTACAAATTTCGTTCGCTTATAACGCATCCGGACGATTCGAAAATGCTTTACGCATTCTTGATTTCGCAGGAATGCCACATGCTGCAATAAGTGAATCCCGACGGGCCAATGAGGTGCATGCGGTACTGACTATGGCCGGTGCACTGGACGCCATAGGTGATAGGGAGCAGGCCAATGCAATTGCCGATTTTGAGCTGAAACGCAATCACAAGTTTGGCGCTGCTATCGGAAAGGGCTAGTGGCTTTCACATCTGATCGAAGCATGCTACCTAGCCGTGAAGGGCGAGGATGAAGAAGTGATGACCTGGCTTGAAAACATAAACCACCTTAAAGGTAAAACTCAGCTACCGTGGCTTAGGGACCGGGTGTGTTTTCAGAAGTTCGATGACGAGCCCCGTTACCAGGCGGTTGTTACCGCCCTTAAGGACCGCGTTGCCGCGATTCGTCAGCAGCTGCCACCATCCCTGGAAAAGCAGGGGCTGTTGCCGAGCCAAACTGATTAAACGTAGTGGGTAATTCCCAAGTTTGTTGCGATATCCACCCAGTGTACCGAGTCTCCCTAAACCGTGGTAAAGGCGCTGGTTGACAGTTGGTAATTTCCATGGAAAAACCAGTCCAGACCAATACCGGCATTGGCGGAATTGTGCCGGGTAGTGCAGTCGTGTTGAAATCAGGCTTCCATGGTTCGCGTAGGAGGGGGGGGCTTTAGAGCACTATCACCCTTACCTTTTTTGAGCGTGCCAAACACATTAATCGAGAAACTGGGAGTCAGAAAATACCCCACTTCGGCATTGAATCGAAAATGGTTTACGTTCACGTTCAGAGCCTGTTCCGAAACCGTATATCCGCCTCCAACGTTGTAATACCATTCAGAAAATAGCAATAAGTGAGTTAATTCGAGTCCGATTTCCGCTTCCACAATCTTGGTGCCACGGCGGAATTACCAAAAAACTGATAGTCATGGCTGGGAATAAATACGTGTAGAAAAGGCTCCACCCGTACCGGTCTATTTATCTACAAGTAATCCACGCCAAAGAAAAAATCCTGGAACTGGGATCGGTACTTGCCGTCGTCGATAAACTCAATGTCGGGGCGTGGTGGATCCAAAGTCAATGGGTTGTGTACATCCGACCCGGAGGCTTTTTTCTTGATAAAGGGAATACCTGCCTGAACACGCCAACGGTCGGCGCATGCGCCGCATATGAGTTTCGTGCGTACGGTTGTGGGAGAGGGATGAGGTGGTGACTACTCAACCTGCTCGATATATGGCGAAGTTGTGCAGGCTTGATTATTCCTGTGGGCCGCAGGCGTTTTGCGTTAAAATTCAGTGTTTTCTGCGGCAAATAATCGTAAGGCGAATATAGTGAATAAGGATCAGACCACAGCGGTGAACCACTTTATACGCAATATCATTGTGCGCGACCTTGAATCCGGGGCGCACGATAAAATTGTCACTCGTTTTCCACCTGAGCCCAACGGTCATCTGCACATCGGTCACGCCAAGTCGATTTGCCTGAATTTC
>CAYZLS010000070.1:0-8232 GCA_964479355.1 uncultured Wenzhouxiangellaceae bacterium
TGGAGCAATTATGCTCAGTATGTGGAGTGCTTTGCCAGATATATTGAGGGTAGCCATATTGATTGCTACCCTTATTCATATTATGGTAAAGATTAACAAGGATAGAAAATAATGCATTCATGCTCTGCCAAGAGCTTAAAGCATAACTCAAAAGGAGAATAAAGATGGCAAATAAACCATTACATAAATATACAGTACAAGAATCGAATAACTTACAGGTATATGAAAATTATAAATGCGAAGTATTAACATTCGCGCACGCAAATAATACGCAACTCTCTTTTGTATGGAAGCGCTTTATAAAACAATTGGTTACATGTCGTTGTGTGTGATGGTGCTTTGCCTGAGTGCAGATTTCGTGGCCTTCACCAGCAACACGGCACTCGCCAGTGAAAATTATTGGTCAGGTATCGGTAAAAACATAGCCGGTCATATTGATACAGCGCAAGCGCTGTACGACAGCGGTGATGCCAAGGCTGCCAAGCGTGCGGTCATTCAAGCCTATTTCGGTGAATTCGAAGACAAGAAAATGGAGGCTGCCATGCGAATGGAGTTGGGGGCTAAACACACTTACCAGGTAGAGCGTCTGTTTGGGGATCTGCGTAAGGCGATTACCAAGGGGGCTGATCAGGCAACGATAGCCACCGTGGCGACCGCGATTCGTAACGCCATAGAGCGCGATGCGATTGCCCTCGATGCGGCCGGGATTCCACCTGAAGTGTTCAGGGTGAACCAGTAATGCCAAGAATTGCTTTGCTGACACTGCTGGTATTGGCGGTTTTTGCGCCTCTTGGCGCCGTGGCAGATTCTGAGCCCGTTGATTTTCAGCAGGTCGTCGATCAAATCAGGGTGCAAGCCGAGACGGCGATGGCAGCCTATTCCAACGATACAGCGTTGGATACAGCAGATGTTTTTTCGGACCTGTATTTTGACCAGTTCGAGGCCAGCGGCATGGAGCTTGCCATCGGTATGCAAGATCCTGGTCTTAAAAGCGAGCTGGAATCGCACTTTGGTACGGTGATTGGCCTCGCTTCCAGGGAAAAGCCCAAAGCCGAGGTGCAGCAGGCCTGGAATAATTTATATCAACGCCTGCGCGAAACAGCAGACGCGCAAAGAGAAGACCAGGGTGGCAGTTTCTGGTCCCTGTTACTGCAGTCCTTTCTGATCCTGCTGCGCGAAGGCTTTGAAGCCATACTGGTTGTTACCGCACTGACCACCTATTTGCGTCGCCAAGGTGCCGAGCAACAGCTATCTGTTGTCTATTTGGGTATCGGCCTGGCGGTGGTCGCCAGCTTGCTAACCGCGTGGCTATTCACCGCGGTATTTAGCCTTTCAGGTGCTGCCCAGGAAGCCCTTGAGGGGGTTACCATGTTGTTGGCTTCCGCGGTCCTTTTCTATGTCAGTTACTGGTTGATCTCAAAAAGTGAATCGGCACGCTGGCAGGCCTGGATTCAGGGCCAAATTAATAAAGCCCTGACCCGGGGCAGTCTATTTGCCCTGGGCTTCGCGGCCTTTTTGGCGGTATACCGCGAAGGGGCGGAAACCGTACTTTTTTACCATGCTCTTGCCGGTCAGGCCGAAGGGCAACAGGCCGCGTTGCTGCTTGGCTTTGTAGCAGCTTCGCTTGGCTTGTTTGTCATTTATTGGTTGATGAAAACGGCATCCTTGAAGCTGCCATTAGGCCTGTTCTTTTCAGTGACCGCCGCCTTGCTCTATTACCTAGCGGTTACCTTTGCTGGAAATGGCATCCTGGAGTTGCAAGAAGCCGGTTGGGTTGGCATAACACCCGTCAACTGGCTACCGCGTATTGGTTGGCTTGGTTTACACCCCACGCTGGAAACCTTCGCAGCGCAGCTGCTATTGCTGCTGCCCCTGCCATTCGCCCTTACCTGGTGGGCCAGGCAAAGGCGTCAGCTGTCTGCGGTGAACACTCAAGTAAGTGACTAAAACAACAAAGTCACCGGCAGAAGCGACATGACTGGCAGCAACAACGTTAGTTCTGCGGGCTTGAAAAATGAGCCAAGGTCGCCTCTGTGGCCCCTGACGATACGCTGAAAATGATTCCCCTGCGAGTTGTAGGAGCCGATCGCCCGGGTCTTTGGCCGAGACTGTCATCGATCATTGAGCGGTTTTTTGTTCGCTATAAAGATGCTCTGGTCTGGGTGCACGCGGTTATGTTCCTAGTGTTTTTGACGGTGATTTTTCTGCCCTTGTTTTTGCCAGAACCCGCCGAAAATGCCACGGCGCTGGATGATTTTAGTCGTTTTGCCAATTTTGCGATGTGGGGGCTGTGGTTTCCCTTGGTTTTCTTCTCGGTAATTTTCAGCGGTCGCAGTTGGTGTGGTCTGCTGTGCCCCATGGGGGCCGCTTCCGAATGGGCCAACAAGGTAGGCCTGCAGCGCGCAATCCCGGACTGGGTACACTGGGAGGGCACACCCATTGTCAGCTTCCTGATAATCACCATTCTCGGACAAACTGTGGGTGTACGCGATCATCCTGAGGCAGTCGCTGAGGTATTTGGCGGCACCATGCTGGCAGCCATTGTGTTGGGCTTTGTGTATGGCAAGAAGAAGCGTGCCTGGTGTCGGCATATGTGTCCCATTGGTTTACTTCTGGGGGTTTTTTCACGCATTGGTGCCGTGCAATTCACGGCGAAAAGACCTAAATCCGGCAATGACCGGTTTACCGAAAAAACCATTTGTCCCATGATGATTGATATCCCCCGCAAGCAGGAATCCCGTCATTGTATTGAGTGTTTTCGCTGTGTTCACCCCGAGGCAAAGAGTGGCCTATTTCTACAACTGCGCAGCCCCGGCCGGGAAATAGAGAATATCAGGCAGCACAATCCAAACCGTTATGAAGTCTGGTTTTTGTTTCTTGCAACGGGTGTCGCCCTAGGTGGGTTCCTGTGGTTGGTATTACCGCAATACCAGCTCATACGCGCTGCGGTTGGCGAATGGTTTATCAATGGTGGTCACTACTGGATCGGCGATTCGGGTCCTACCTGGTTAATGAGCGTTCATCCTGAACGGCGTGAAGTCTTTAACTGGTTGGATTTTTTTACCATCGTGGGCTTTATGTCGGCCACCATGATAATCATGACCGCCGTGCTGGCATTTTCAACCTGGATGGCGGCCTGGCTTGCCGGCAAAGCCGGTGCAGACCTTTCGCTAAAAGACCGTTTTACTGAGCTTGGCTACCAATATACCCCGGTGGCAATGGTGTCGCTCATCATTGGTCTTGGTGCAACCTTGTTTCAACCTTTATCAGCCTTTAATGAAGACCTGCCACGCCTGCTGAAACTGGCGCTGTTCTGTGCGGGAATAATCTGGAGCCTGTGGTTGGGAGACCGCATTCTCAAAAACCAGGGTGTTTTTCCTGGCAGGCGCTCGCTACCACTACTACCAGGAGTGCTCGGTAGCCTCATGGTCGGCCTGGCCTGGTGGCCGGGAATTTTTGGCATGTAGAATCTTTTTCAATCACCTATTCAAATCAATAATCACGGAGAAACTCTGATGTTACAGTGTGTAAAAAAATGCCTGATGGTAGCGGGCTTGGCAATATCCACCTCGAGCCTGGTCCAGGCTGGCGAATTTCCCATTGGCGACCCGGTAGAGATTAACGGTATGGAAATAGCCGCGGTTTACCTGCAGCCGATAAAAATGGAGCCCATGCTTCCCGGGATGATGATGCCCACGGATATTCACCTGGAAGCTGATATACATGCACTAAAGGGCAATAACATTGGCTTTGGTGAAGGCGAATGGATGCCTTATCTGCAAGTCACCTACCAGATCAATAAAGTCGGTTCTGACTGGTCCACTATTGGTACCTTTATGCCCATGGTCGCCTCTGATGGTGCGCACTATGCCAGCAATATCAAGCTCGATGGAGCCGGCAAGTACCAGTTGCGCTACCACATAACACCGCCGCCGGTTAATGGCTTTTATCGCCATACCGACAAGGAAACTGGCGTTGGCAAATGGTGGGCTCCCTTTGACTTGAATTGGGAATTCACTTACCTGGGTGCGGGTAAAAAGGGCGGCTACTAGGAATAGTGAGCTAACGGGGGCTGGTGTCCCCCATTAAAAGTAAAAAACAAAACACTAGATAGGATTCTGAGACGTATTGTGAAGTATAAGATAGCGATGTTGGCAGTGGCCTGTGCTTTTACTAACTCTGGCTTTGCCGAGAGTGTTGATGACTGGACGCAAAGGGTCACCTTTAGTGGTGTTATGGAAATTGAGGCGAGTTATACCGACTCCACCGAGTGGGGTGATGATGACTCCAGCAGTGATTTGATACTGGCTACCGCGCAACTGGGTGTCGATGTGGCACTGGTAGACAATGTAAGCCTTCACTTTGTGAGCTTGTACAAGGAGGGGAAGATAGATTTTGATATGCATGAAGGTTATATCCAGATGCAAAACCCGGGCACTGAGGATATCAACCTCAAGCTGGGGAAGATGTACCTGCCCTTTAGTCAGCTGGAAACCAACCTGGTTAACGACACCCTGGGGCTGGAGCTAGTGAGCCCCGATGAGTCGATAGGCTTCCGTGAGAGTGCGGCCCTGGTGGCCTGGTCTACAGGTAAGCTGACTCTGGAAGGCTATGTATTTAGTGGTGATGCCAACGAAGACGACGATTTGAGCGACTTCGGAGTGAGCTTTGGCTACGGTAATGAGGCATTCAACATCGGGGTCGATTACCTGAGTAATGTGGCCGACAGTGCAATGATTGTTGATTCCCTGGATGAACACCAGGGTGTCGCCCCCGACGGCGATCTCAACGCGGTATCAATAAATGGCATGGCCCAACTGGGTGTGGTGACCCTGTTGGCTGAGCATATCCAAATTGATGACCTGGATGAGATAGGTTACCAGGTGGATGATGCGCCCACTTTTTCGCGGCTGGACCTGGGTTATGACCTGGGCAACGGTTGGAGCCTGGCTCTTGCTTACCAACTCACTGATGAGGGCTCCATTCTCGGCATGCCGAAATCGAGGATTACGGCGGGCGTAGCCACGTCTATTTGCGATGATATTGTCGCTGTATCCTTCGAGTTTTGGCACGATGAGGACTATGACGAAAGCGATGGCGGCACCGATGAAGACTTTGACGGTGTAGTGTTACAAATAGCCTTCAGGTTCTAAAGAGACTTGGGGAAGCGCGTCAACAAACACCCCATCCATGGATCCTCTGACCAGCATATCCGCCGCGATAGCAGCCCACCACGACTGGAAATCAGGGTTTGAAAGGTCATATTTCCGCAATGCGAATCGAGACTGTAATTAAAGCTGTGTAACTGCTTATCATAGCCCCCATAATTGGGGAGGGATAAGCAGATTATGAACAAGAAAGAACTTGAAGCCTTTGCACGCGAAGCGTCAAAAGGCATGAAAACAAAAAAAGACCTGAATGAGTTCAGCCAGATGCTGACCAAGATCGCAGTTGAGGCAGCACTCAATGCCGAACTCGACGATCATTTTGACCATTTTCGAGGAAAGTATAGAGCATCAGGAATGTGAAGAAATGATAATGCCCTTGGAGCTAGGGAGAAAGAAGCGTGGATGTCCCTGTTATTCCCTGTTATCTTTTTTGCTCTGACAATGCCCAGGATCCTGAGATAGGATCGCTGTAATACTTAATCCCTGTTTATCCGGCCAGCTTGGGCAGCGCCAATGAACTTCAATGTACTGCGCACAAAACCGGTTTGTTTTAAAGGATGAAACGATGAAAAAAAACGAAAACCAAACAGACACCAAGCATACGACTTATCAACAGGTACGCACCAATTGCCGTGCCTGCGGTCACGCCGGCTGCGGTGTATTTGTCGATGTTGAAAATGGCATCGCCACAAAAATCAAACCGGATAAGGCGCACCCCATCAGCAAGGGCTACCTGTGCAGGAAAGCCATCGGCTTTATGCAGGATATGCAATACCACAAAGACCGCCTGCTGTATCCACAAAAACGGGTGGGTGAGCGCGGCGAAGGGAAATGGGAACGCATTTCCTGGGAAGAGGCGCTAACCACCATCGCGGAGAAATTCAACCGGATAAAAGCCGAGAACGGACCGGAATCAGTCGTCTTTGGGCATGGCACCGGGCGCAGCCACCACCGTTTTATCTACCGGGTGGCCAATCTGTTCGGGTCACCCAACGTGCTAGCCAACGGACATGTCTGTTACCTGCCAAGGCTGGCGGTTTCCAAGCAACTGGGTATGTCGGTGCCGATCGTCGATTACGATAACCACCCCGAGTGCATCATGTCCTGGGGCAGCAACACCATTCATTCAAACCCCGACGAATATATTGGCGTAAACCTCGGTCTGAGCCTGAAAAGAAAACCCAGGTACATTGTGGTCGACCCCCAACGCACCAAGCTGGCGGACCAGGCGGACCTGTGGCTGCAGTTGAGACCGGGAACCGATGTTGCCTTGGCCATGTCGATGATGCACGTGATGGTCAAGGAAGACCTGTATGACCACCACTTTGTCGACAACTACAGCACCGGCTTTGACAAATTTTGCGAACGACTGGAGGAGTATCCGCTGGAAGTGGGCGAAAAAATCTGCTGGGTGCCAAAAGAAAAAATTATCGAGGCGGCACGACACTTCGCGACGATCAAGCCGGCGGCCATACAGTGGGGTGTGGGTATCGAACACGGCATCAATTGCGCGGATTCAGATCGTTCGCTGATCTTTATGTCGGCACTGACCGGCAACCTGGATGCGTCTGGCGGCAACGTACTTTTTGGTCCGCCTCCCGGTCTACCACGAATGGAGTTTTGTGGCGACCAGTTTCTCGACAGTGTCGATAAAATGCTCGGCGGCAATCGCTACCGGCTGGCGGCATCCATTAACCGAATCACCCCGCACGTAGTTTGGGATGCGATCGAAACAGCCGAACCCTACCCCGTCAGGGCGTTGATGATCATGGGCAGCAACCCACTCGCGGTACGGGCCAACACAAAACGGGTTTACGAGTCGCTGAAGAAGGTCGAGTTCTTGGTGATGGCGGATATCTTCCCTACCCCGACCACCGAACTCGCCGATATTGTGTTACCGGCAAAGACCTGGCTCGAGTTTAACAATATTGCCGATTACTGGAAATCCCACGGCTACATATTCCCCAGGCTCAAAATCGTCGACGCGCCGGGTGAAGCGCTGTCCGATGTGGAAATACTCAACGAACTCGGTAAGAAGCTGGGGTTTGCAGAAGAGTTCTGGGACGACTACGAACAGTCCCTAGACTATATTCTCGAGCCCGCGGGCGTCAACTGGAAACAGTTCCGGGAGATGCCTTACCTGCGTAACGAGCCGAGCTACAAAAAATATGAAACCGAGGGTTTCAGATCCGCATCCGGCAAATTCGATTTCTATATACAACAAAATATAGACTGGGGTTATGACCCCATGCCACACCATGTCGAACCACCGGAGAGCCCGACCAGGGAACCGGAGTTCCTAGAAAAGTATCCGCTGGTACTGACCACCGGCGCGCGAGTGCAGGAATACTTTGGCTCCGAAGGCCGCAACAGCCCCTACCTGCGTCGAACTCACCCCGATCCGCTGCTGACCATCCATCCGGATACCGCCGCCGAGCGGGGTATCGAGGATGGTGACTGGGTATTTATCGAAAGCCCACGTGGCAAGGTCAAACAAAAAGCCCGGGTCACCGACGGTATCGACCCGCGCGTGGTGGCCGCGGAATTTGCCTGGTGGTACCCGGAGAAACCCGCCCCGGATTATGGCTTCAGAGACTGCAACATCAATATGCTGACCGATGATCTGAACGTCGGCCCCGAATCCGGATCTACCAATCTGAAGGGCTTGATGTGCCAGGTTGGACGGCTGGAAGACAGCCAGAATCCGCAGCAAACTCAAGAGATTATCGAGCAGATCAGGAAAGGTGCCGCAGGAATGGGTCGCTAGCTTACGCTGCATTCTCCCTATCCCACATCTCCAGCAGTTTGCCATAGGGACGCCTTGCTGGAGGCTGGTCTCAGGGCATGCCCACCGTATATCCTCGGCGTCGACACCACCGTGCTGACGGTCAACGTCGAAATTGCTTCCACGCACTATTACCGTACCCCGATGGCCTTCGAGTTGAACTGCAGGATCAGCCGCCAAGCCAGGGCCCTGATGGGAAAGGGTGGCATGGGGCAGCAGGCTCTGGATGCGATGCGCGAGCACGGCGCGGTCTATTTTTCGACCGTGGGGGCGGGTGCG
>CAYZLS010000071.1:0-5865 GCA_964479355.1 uncultured Wenzhouxiangellaceae bacterium
GAAACCGGTGGCCTCAGCGGCGCGCCGGTGAAAAACCAAGCCAATCACGTGTTGGCGGCCTTTCGTGCTGCCCTGCCCCCCGAAGTCGCTCTGATCGGTACCGGTGGGATTAGCTGCGGTGGCGATGCCGCAGAAAAAATGCAACTCGGCGCAGACCTTGTGCAGTTTTACACCGGTTTTGTATACCGGGGTCCGGATCTGGTCAATGAGTGCCTGGAGGCCATCGCTGCACAGGACCGCAAATGAAGCATACAGCCGGGACATCACTTAAAAATTACAACAGTTTTGCAGTCCAGGCACACGCTGCCAAAATCATCACCATCACTTCAATTGCGCAACTACAACAATTGGTAAGCCAGCACGCATTTGACTACCAACAAGACCTGATACTCGGCGGTGGCAGCAATATCCTGTTGGCACGGGATATCCAAGGCATGGTATTGCTGAACCGTATCGAGGGAAAAAAGATCGTGCAGGAATCGCAGGGTGAGGCCCTGGTTGAGGTAAATGCTGGAGAAAATTGGCACGAACTGGTGTTGTGGAGCCTGGATCAGGGTCTGAGCGGTCTCGAAAACCTGTCCCTGATCCCCGGACTGGTAGGGGCTGCACCGATACAGAATATCGGCGCTTACGGGGTGGAATTGGCGCAAGTACTCGAAGATTTAGAGGTGCTTGAACTTGTCAGTGGCAACTTGCATAAATTAAGCAATCAACAATGCCATTTCAGCTACCGCAATAGTCGCTTCAAAGCGAGTGATGCGGGTAAATATATGGTCACCTGTATACGCCTGAAACTGCAGCGCAAATTTAAGCCCGTATTGCGCTATCAGGGCTTACGCGAAGAATTGACTGCAATGGGCCTGGCCGTGCCTGGACAAGCCACTGCCAGGCAGGTGAGTGACGCGGTGATCCGTATTCGCAAGCGTAAATTACCCGACTTGGCTACCACGGCCAATGCCGGTAGCTTTTTTAAAAACCCCATTGTTAATCAGGAAACAGCGGCTGAACTGAGCCAGCAATTTTGTGATTTACCGGTCTATCCCGGCACAAATGGTCAACCCAGGCTCGGTGCAGCCTGGATGATTGAACAGTGCGGCTGGAAGGGCCGGTCAATGGGCCGGGCCGCGGTATCTGCACAACATGCACTGGTGCTGATCAATACCGGTGGAGCTACGGGCCAGGAAATACTCGAGCTGGCTCACGCTATCAACACATCTGTTCAGGATCGGTTTGGTATCGAATTGCAGGCTGAACCGCACATTTTTTCTGAAAATGGATTAATCGCTGGAGATACACATGCTAACTATTAAACATCCTGTCCTTAAACAGCCTGCCCTGCTGCTGGCACGGCCACCCTGCTTGGCCTGGGCACAGATGCCCTGAGCGCCAAACAACACAATCAACAGCCTCAGATTGACTCTGTTGAATTGCTGGAGCGTATAGCAACACTGGCCTCGGATGAATTTGGTGGCCGGGCACCGATGTCAGAGGGTGAACGTCTGACCCTTAGTTATCTTGAACAACAATTTAAGGAAATGGGGCTTAAGCCCATGTTTGATGACAGCTATCGGCAACCAGTACCTCTGGTTGCGATAGAGGCTGACCCTGACGTGGCCCTGAGCATCAAAGACGAACAGAGCAAGGTATATACCTATGCTTATGGCTCCGAGTTTATGCTCGGCAGTCCACAGGTTACGGTATACAATGGACTGAGCAATAGTGAACTGGTCTGGGTTGGCTATGGCATCGTCGCGCCGGAATACAGCTGGGATGATTATGCGGGCCTGGATGTCACCGGTAAAACGGTTGTGATACTGGTTAATGACCCGGGCTATGCAACCTAAGATCTGGATCTGTTCAATGGCAACGCCATGACCTACTACGGCCGCTGGACCTATAAATATGAAGAAGCTGCCCGCCAGGGCGCTGCCGGGGCACTGATTATTCACCAAACTGCACCTGCTGCTTATGGCTGGAACGTTCTTGAGCACGGTGGGGAGAACCCCCAATTCCACCTGGCAAATGACAATAACAACATGGACCAATTAAAGGTTAAAGGCTGGTTACAGCATGCTACGGCCCAGAACCTTTTCGCACTTGCCGGTATGGATCTTGAAGCATTGAGCAAAAAGCTGTACAGCGATCTGAAAAACCATTGTCTTTGGGCCTGACCGTAAGCGTTGCAATTCACAACACCATCCAACGAGCTGAGTCTTTCAATGTTGGCGCCATCCTGCCCGGAAGTGCGCACGCGGATGAACTGTTCATCTATATGGCCCACTGGGATCACCGCTGACTGGGATGTGGACGCAGCCGTTGAAGACCTGCAATTATTTTTCAATATTGGCCTGCGACTCGCCAATTCTAATGAATGGCCACAGTGGTTCAAAGGCAATGAGTTTCGAGTTATTCGTGAGGTATCGTTCAGCGACGATAAGTAACACCCGGTTATTGAGGACTAACAGGTGGTCGGCGCCACAGTCTCTGCCTATAATATGCGGGTTGGTTTAGACTGCATGTTGCAATATGTGAGTTTGTTCCACGGAATACTAATTGTGGCGAAGAAAAAAACATGGTTGCATTGATCACCGGCATTATCGGTATTATCACAGCGCTCACCATCATGGTGCTGATTCGAAGGGATCACCTGCACGTGCGCTATGGGCTGTGGTGGTTGGGAGTTGCTGTTGGATTTTCTTTATTGGGGTTGTTCCCGGGGTTTTTTGATCGCTTTGCGCATTACCTGGGTGTCGCATACCCGCCAGTGCTTGCATTAACGATCGCCGTGGTAGTCCTAGTGATAAAAATACTGGTGATGGATATCGAGCGCTCACGCAGCGCAGTCAAACTACAACGCCTGACCCAACGAATTGCATTGCTGGAATCCGACCTGCGCGAAATGCAGGGCGAAGCCCGCGAAGTCGAATCTGACTCAGGTCATGGCGAACTGGATGATGAGCAGAAAAAAGCAGTCTAGTCCTCGTGTTGCACCCCGACACTTTAGAGTATTACCCAGCAGCAAGCTGAAGATGACACAGTGAACTTTCTAGCTCTATATAGCGGACTACTACTGCCTTGGTTAAGTGGTACCTTGTGGCTGGCTTTGGCCGAATCGAAGCTGAGCCAAAATACCCAGATACAGCGACTCCGTCAGGCGGGTTATGGATTCTTTCTCGGTTACGCCATATTGTTTCTAGTCATCCTGGCAGATAACAAACTGACCGGGTCGGTATCATGGTCTGGAGTGATGTTGTTTTTGCTCGTATTTACGGTCGTGCCGGCCGGCATATTGTGGTTTGATCATAAGGAAGAAACAAAGGCTCGCAGCGACTGGGCTCAACGCACCTACGGGCGCCAATTATTTTCAAATGGTGTGCAAGACAAATCATCCGGACAAACCGCTAAGCCGACCTCGGCCGCTGTCAAGGCCCTCACCACAGTACTCACTGTGTGGATCGCAATACACCTGATTTTTATCGCCGTTGAAATCTATAGTCAACCGCTGTATCCCTGGGATGCCTGGCTGGTCTGGATTTATCGCGCTAAAGCGTGGTTCTTGGCAGGTGGGCTTGTTGATATCACCAGCGCCGGCAACTGGGCAGCAGCAACTGCGACGAATACCTACTCTGTGGAGGCCTGGTTTTACCCTCAACTTCCATCCATCATCCCCTATTGGGCCGCACTGAGCCTGGGATACTGGAGTGAAACTCTGATAAATCTGCCTGTGCTTTTTGCGGGGCTTGCCATTGGCATGGCTCTGTACGGTCAATGCCATGAATACGGGCTGAGCGCTCCGGCAAGTCTGGTAGCAGGCTATCTGCTTTATTCCATACCGATATTCGGCACTCACCTCGCGCTGGCGGGTTATGCCGACATCTGGATGGCGGGATTTGTCGGCCTCGGCTTCATGGCAGTTATCCGCGGCATAGTTATGCCCGCTGATTTTGCCAGATTGAGTTTCCAATCCCTGCTGGGTTTGTTATTGATCGGTTTGGGTATTTTGGTTAAAAACGAAGCTGTTGTGTGGTTCCTTGCGATGCTTGTAATGTTTCTGCTTGCAAGCTTCCAGTTGCGGGTGAGTTTGCTGGCCATGCTGGTTTTAACAGGCTCAATAACGCTCGGCGCAGCGCTGGGCTACACCCACATCGACATCCCATTCATCGGTACACTGGGTATTAATAACGGACGACTTTTTGTCCCGTTCATCGGTAACTTTGCACTGGAAGTGCACAATGTTTGGCGGATGTACTGGGATAATTTCATCACCATGGGGAGCTGGAACTTGCTTTGGGTACTGGTAATTTCCAGCATGTTACTGGTCATACTGCTACCCAATAAATCATCCTCCAGCTATCTGGCCAGACGCACCAGCTTGGTGTTTTTCGTAGTTTTCCTAGCCACGCAACTGTTTATTTTCGGTTTCACTGACCAGGGCGTGTGGGCGGATACTTATACCGCTATTAATCGTTTGCCCTTGCATTTTGTTCCAGCATTGCTGTTTGCGGTGGCCGTCATTGCACATTCCACCTTGATGAGTAACGTGTCCTCCAGTGAGAAACTGGCGACAACAGTCGGCTATGCATGAGCGCAACATAAAACCACTGGTAATTACTGCCCTGCTTGCTGCGGCCATAGTGCTGGCAGGCTCGATGGCATATCTCGCTCAGGATCTGCCAGATGTTATGGGTGATGATCTGAATTTTCCCGCCACAGGATTTCAATTTGCCTTTGGTTCTGGTCACCCAGCAGGTGACCGGATGATTGTAGATGCTTACGCCGATGGTCATGCACTGCTTTCCAGTGGGCCAGTGAAAATCAATGCCAAACGCAGCAATGTGCTCCGCTATACGTGGTTGCCTTCCCAGCCTGGCCAGGAAGCAATATTTTTCTGGCGCCAGCAAGGAGTTGCTGATGATGTGGTTCAAATCGCTCTGCCCGTTGCCGGCACACATTATCTCAACCTGTCTGCAAATACAGAGTGGCGCGATGAAATCACCGAATTCGGTTTTTTTCTGATAGGCCAAAGTAATGCGAGGGAGGACAAAGGTAGCGCAGAAATCGGCCCGGCAGCACTCGTATCTGACCGTCTTGGTATCCGTTTACAGTTACTCTGGCAAGGTTGGTCGGTTTTTGAAGGCTGGTCACAGCAATCCATCAATTTCCTGCGCGGCGGGTCTGACATTCAGAGCATCTCATTGCCCGTGCTGATTAGTGCCTGGCTGTTACTCACCATGCTGTTGTTTTGGTTGGCTAGCCGGCGCAGAGCCAGTCTGCAAATACAACACCTACTACAGATTTTTGCCCTGCTTAGCCTGATGGCCTGGATGCTGCTGGATATACGCTGGACTTCCAACAATTTTCGTCAACTGCGACTTTCACTGCCGAACTTATGGCAAGCCGATGCGCAGCAACGCTTAGTCAACAACCTGGATGGCGGAATCTACCAGTACGTTGAGCACCTCAAAAACGATGTAATTAAAGGGGAAAACTTCCGCATACTGATTATTGCTGAGCAGGGTGTACCCGAATACTATCTGCAAAAGGCCAAGTACCATCTGCTACCACACAGTGCCAATGCGAAACGGGAAATTGATTCCACGCTGGTGCCAGAGTCAGTTGATTTTGTTATTTTCTTTGGAGAGTCCGATAGCATTGGCCATGTTCAAGGTTGGAGCTCAATCTGGCAGCAAGGCCTAAAGCGCGTAGACACAAACCAGTTGGCCACCATGTACGAGGTGAGAAAATTATGACCTGTAGGACTGACGGGCCAGCTCGTCGGGAACTCCATATTTTTGGAACGAACACATCTGGTTCCCCACCCAAGAGGTGATGTGTGGATAACAAACTAGTATTCATACATATTCC
>CAYZLS010000071.1:5875-8078 GCA_964479355.1 uncultured Wenzhouxiangellaceae bacterium
AGTGCGCAGGCTCATCACTTAGCCATAGCCTGGTATCTCATATTGGTCGTGATAAAAGTTATTTGATTGGCAAGGATAGTTCTCATAACCTGATTTTTTCCGTCCAGAGCCGTGGCTAGAAAAAATTCATTTCCGGCCATCGTACGGTTGATTTTTACCCCCACCAGAGGCACTTTTTATTCATATCCATCATTCGTGACCCGGTCACTAGGGTCTTGTCATTGTATAACTACGTGTCACAGCCACAAAATGCAATCAATGATGAGTCAAGGCGCATTCGCCACGCACTGTTGCATAAATGGCGTAAAAAGGGGGTGGATCCAGACAGTTTATATCGTTCAATCAAAAATTCCCCACAGTTGAGATATGAAATATCAAATGCACAATGCAGATTCCTGAGCGACAGTAAAAAACTGGTTTTCTGCTAACTATGCACATTACATCTCCAAAATAAACAGCGCTGATTATGAATCTGCCTTAAGCACATTGAAGCGTAGGAAATTTATCATAGGGACACAAAAAAACATTCATCGGCTAACTGACCGATTGGGCGAAATCCTGAGTTTCTCTCTACCTGAAATTGGTTACCAAAATACCAGCAAAGAATTCTATCTGGATAAATATCATCAAGATAGTAAATCGATTGAAATGATAATACGATTGAAATGATAATACGATTGAATATCGAAGATGAAAAGTTATACCACTGTATTACAAACCAATCTGCTGGTATTTTTGAAGACTTGGAAATACGCAATTGTTCATAATTTATCAGGCAATCAACACATGAAAGATAAATATCGGGAACAATGGGAGCGATTGGGGAACAAAGATCCTTATTGGGCCGTGTTGACTGATCCGGAAAAAAAGGGTAACAAATGGAGTAGTGAGAAGTTTTTCCAGGCAGGAGAAGCAGAGCTCAGTATCGCATTCTTAATTCTCAAACGGCTTGAGATACCCATAACCTATGATCTAGCAGTGGACTTTGGCTGTGGCGTGGGCCGACTAACCAGAGCACTGTCATTTCGTTTTGACAAAGTAATTGGGGTTGATATATCAAGCTCGATGCTAAACGAGGCTAGGCGCGCTAATAAGCACATTGAAAATATCGATTTCGTACATAACACACCGGATAACTTGACTATCTTTGCTGATAACAGCGTCGATTTTTTGTATTGCAATATTGTTTTACAGCACATGCCGAAGAGAAAACAACTTGTATTTATCAAGGAATTCTGCCGCATATTACGCCCGGCGGGAAGCCTTGTCTTTCAAACCCCCTCCAGCACCAACCTCAGGACCTTTGAAGGCTGGATTCATCTGCTTGCTGGTAACACTATCATGAATTTTGCACGTAGAATAAAATATGGGCTCAATCATGTTATGGAAATTCATACGCTCGGGGGAAATGAGGTCAAAAAAATCCTTTACCAACAAGGCATGGATATCCTGCACATCAGAAGACACGATTCGGCCGGTCCTGCCCTGAAAAGTTATATGTATTTCACGAGAAAAGGATCGGTTGACCCTTGTTTAACCAGCCATAAGGAAACGGAAGTTTGACCGCCGCATTAATCACTGTTGCCGTGCCTTCTTACAACCAGGGACGCTTTCTGGATGACACCCTGGCATCCATTTTCCGGCAGGACATTCCGGTAGAGGTATTCGTGATGGATGGTGGTTCAGATGACAATTCGCTGACCGTCATCAAAAAATGGGAATCAAAGCTGGCAGGCTGGTTTAGCGGACCGGACGGGGGCCAAGCCGCAGCCATTAATGAAGGCATTGAACGAGGCTCTGCGCCCTATGTATGCTGGCTAAACTCTGACGACTTTTATTATAGCGGTGGGCTCAAGACGCTCCTTCACAGCCTTCAAGATCATCCTGAAAAACAGTTTGCCTATGGAAAATGCTGGACGGTATCGGCCCGTGGTAAACGAATTTTCCCGTACCTTACGCTACCATTTGCACCCTGGCTGTTTGCAAATTTCTGTTCAATTGCCCAACCGGCGACCCTGATCAAACGCAGTGCATGGGTGCAAGTCAATGGCTTGAACCAAGCCATGCAAATGGCATTTGATTATGACTTATGGTGGCGTTTATTCGAGTTATTTGAAAAGCCTGTTTCTTGCAGAAGATTTGTCGCGGCAACTCGGATGCACAAGGACACAAAAACAGCCAATCAGGCTGAGTTGCATTACCG
>CAYZLS010000072.1:0-8042 GCA_964479355.1 uncultured Wenzhouxiangellaceae bacterium
GAAATACCAACCCTCTCGATGCTCAGGGATGAAGAGTTCGGGCCCATCCTGCATATTATTCGCTTTGCACCTGCTGAGATCGAACAGATCATGACTGAGATTGCTGCAATCGGTTTCGGGCTCACCTTCTGCATCCATTCACGCATTGAAGGCTACTGGCTGGATTTGTTTGCTAGAAATTCGGTCGGCAACACCTACGTCAACCGCAACATGATTGGTGCGGTGGTGGGCGTACAGCCCTTTGGTGGCATGGGTTTATCGGGCACCGGGCCCAAAACCGGTGGGCCACATTACCTGTTGCGCTTCGCCTCAGAAAAAGTACTTGCCATAAATACTGCAGCCATCGGCGGCAATACCGAGTTGTTCAACTTGAATGAGAGCGAATAGGCAGCGCTCACCAAACTCCGGAATTTTGCATGGACGCCCATGGCTCTTGCAGTGGCAAGGCCTCACCTTCCTGCAACAACTCGATTGAAATCCCCTCGGGTGAGCGGATAAAAGCCATGTAGCCATCGCGGGGTGGCCGGTTAATCGTGACTCCGGCATCCAGCAGTCGTTTACACAACGCATAAATGTCGTCCACTGCATAAGCCAGATGACCAAAATTCCGTCCACCGGTATACGTCTCGCGATCCCAATTCCAAGTCAGTCCGACCTGGGCCGATTCATCTCCGGGCGCCGCCAGGAAAACCAGCGTAAAACGCCCCGCAGGAAATTCCTTGCGGTCAACTTCCACCAAGCCCAATTGATTGCAATAAAAATCCAGCGCCGCATCAAGATCAGTAACACGCACCATGGTATGTAAATATTTCATCCTGTACCTCCTCTTCAGACTCATTTATGGATTGGAATATACTGGCCTTTTCTCTGCTGCTTGTTCCAATGCCGCTTTTTTGTCTGCATTCACCGGTGAATAAACGGAGCTTTTTTACCGGCTCCCTGGGTCATAAACACTTCCAGGCCGATCCACATGTCCTCGGTCTCGATGCACTTGCCGAATGATCGGGACTCGAGCTCCAGCCCATCGGCCAGAGTCATGTTCGCACCGGCATAAATTGCATTGACCAAGATCGCATCGATGGCCCTGCTGTGGTAACTGATATTCAGTTCCTCAGGCTCACCGACACCGGATAACGGGCCGTTTTCAATGCCCGGCACAACGACACTGCCATCTGCGATTTGCCTAACCAACGCGGCGGCGGCTTCTACCAAGTCGCCTGCAACCTCCACTCGCGCTAGGCCGATCTCCACTGCCTCGCTGGATGACACTGGCCGTGCGGTCCGCAGTATTTCAGCAGCCTTGTTGATGCCTATCAGTCTTGGCAAGCGCTGTGTCCCGCCTGCTCCCGGGATGAACCCGAGGTTCACTTCGGGCTGGCAGGTTGCAATCTTCATACCCGCCTTGCAGATGCGGGCAGTGCAGGCCATGCCCAGTTCGGCACCGCCGCCAAAAGCAAAGCCATTCCAGGCACACACGACTGGCTTGTTCAGGGCCTCGATAAAATTACACACCTGCTGGAAGTTTTGTGAATTTTCATAACCGGCCTGTGCCGTTTTGCAAGCCGCGAGGTCATTGATATCTGCACCTGAAACAAAGGCCTTCACCCCAAAACCGGTGATTACCGTGCCGACAACGGCAGGATCGTTTTCTGCTTCTGTGAGCTTCTCGCGTAATTCTGCCAGTACAGATGTATCAACTGCATTGAGTACTTTGGGGCGTTTAATAGTTAACACGGCAACATCGTTTACCGTCTTACGCGTTACATTGGAAAGTTTCCAGCCACCAGCGTCACGCACTGCGGCTAGTGCTCCAGGTATTGGGAAACCTTCATTGTCAGCACACCAGGCCGCAACCAGGTCATAAGCTTTGTCTATTCCCATGGCATTCATCATCGAAAACGGTGGTTTGATCACCAGTGCTATCTCGCAGGCCTTGTCCAGATCACTGATATCGACAATACCGAGATCGGCGATATAGGATGCCAGCGCACAAAATGCTCCCATCACCTGGTTGTGCAGCAGTGCTTCTGTCTCTGGGGCAACCTCAATCGCGTCACCTTTGCTGGCAATATCCCAACGCTCCCCTTTGGCTATGAGTTCCTTCAGCATGCGAGGCGATTTGAACCAGGGCAACAACTGGCTGTGCATTTCATCCAGGCCGTGATCGGTAATCTCGTTACCCCCAGCCAGGGTGACCGCAGTCACCGGACCAACGCCACAACCCAGTGCGTCCATGGATACCTTGTCAATTTCCTTGACCGTTCCATAACCTTTTTCAAGACACAGGATCGCATTCTGGAACAAGCCCTCAAAGATAGGGTCAATCGCATAGCCATAGGAACTGGCCACTTCCATCGGCACTTTGCCAATCGCTTCATACATGCCCAGCAGGTTTGCGGTCAACGCCGGGTCGGTATCTGCACCCGATATGATTTCTACAATTGGATTGCGCTCTGCCGGGAAGAAGTAGTGCGTCACCAGGGCACGGCCTGGGTTTGAGGTATTTCGGAAAATGACTTCCGGGCGCATATGTGATGAGTTGGATAGCAGGATCGTGTCCGTGTCACAAATGGCATCAACCTGCTTGAAAATCGCATCCTTGATGCCCTCATCCTCGGTGGCAGCCTCGAGCACCAGGCTGGATCCGGCGATATCATCGTAGTTACTCGTATAACTGATACTGGCGAGCATAATTTCGGCATGCTCAGTCTGGAAGGCGCGTGCTTTAACGCCACTGGCAATTTTCTTGTCTATTCTGGCCTGGGCATTTTCCAATGCCTGCTCAGCGATATCCAGCAATACCAACTGCACACCGTCTGCGGCGAAAACTTTGGCAAAATGGAGACAGATATCCGGGCCGATATTACCGGCACCGATAATGGTGATTTTTGAAACTGTGATGTCTTTGAATCGATAGCTCATAAGGTTTGTCCTGCTATGGTTTTAGATACAAACGGGTGACGCGCGCCCAATGGCACACTACCCAGTAATTCAATCAGTTCGTACGCCATAGCATTACCCAGTTGCCCGGTGTCCTCGATGGTCACACTGCGCCGGTAGATGCTGCCAACATCATGACCAATGCCGATGGCAAGCAACTCCACTCCGGATCTGGTTTCGATCCTCTCCACGACCTGGCGTAAATGGCTGGTAAGAAAATCACCGTCATTGACTGATACAGTGGCATCATCAGCCGGTACACCATCGGAAATCACCATCAGGATGCGCCGTTGTTCCCGCCGCCCTGTCAGGCGGCGGTGTGCCCACAACAGTGCCTCGCCATCAATATTTTCTTTAAGCAATCCTGGCCATAACATGACACCCAACGACTGCCGGGCCTTGCGCCATGGCTTGTCAGCGTGTTTGTAAATAATATGGTGTAAGTCACTCAACCTGCCTGGTTTGGCGGGCCTTCCCTGCTCTTGCCAATACTGGCAGGTCCGTCCACCCCGCCAATCGCCGGTGGTAAAGCCAAGAATCTCGGTGGCAACCTGGCAGCGCTCCAGCGCCTGAGCGAGGATATCTGTAAACATAGCCGCAAGGGTGATGGGTTGGCCACGCATTGAGCCGGAATTATCAATCAAAAAAGAAACCACGGTATCGCGGGTTTCACTTTCTCGCTCCTGCTTGTAGGCCAATGGGCTGGTCGGATCAATCACTAGCCGGGGCAGCTGCGTGGTATCAAGCAATCCGTCATCCAGGTCAAATGTCCAGGACCGTTTTTGTAATGTTCTGAGACTGTTCTGCAAACGGTTGGCAAGCTTCACCACGATCTGTCGGTGACTTGCTATTTCCTGATCGAGCCTTGCCCGATAATGCAAAAGTTGCGTTTTGTCGAGTATATCCCTGGCGTTTACAACAGCATCATATTGCGTGGTGAAAGCGCGATAACTCACTGGGCCAGTATTGGCCGCGAAATTTTCATCAGGCGCATCAGCCACACCTTCCAAGGCATCGTCCGGCGAAGTAACAGGGTCTTTATCCAGACCTAGCGCAAATGCTATACCGTTGTCTGCAACATCTGCTTCATGCTCGCGATCTCTTTGCTCAATTGTAGCGGGCTCAACGTCTTCATCCACTGTATCAGCCGCCGTGAAAGCCGCACTAGCTTCCGTTTGCGCCTCATTATCACCGTGATTACCGGCGCCGCTGGGTGGGTCAATACCCGCTTCATCCGCACTCTCATCAGGTGCCGCTTCCGCTGGCTTTATCTGCGAACTTTGCTCGGGATCATCGACCAACTCCAGCGCTTTGATGCAACGCCTGGCACAAGCTGCAAATTCCGCCTGGTCCAAAGCCACATTACAAAGTGCCTCGATCTCAGGGCCAGCGCGGGTGTTTATCTCATCCTGCCAGCGGGCGATAAACCGCTCCGCCACCAAATCTTGCTGGGTGCCTATCAGGCGGCCTCGTAACATCAATACCAACGCATTGCTCATGGATGTCACAGCGTCCGAATCGATAATATTCACACCACGTACGCTGAATCGATACTCAAACGCTGCAGCCAGGTTGGCCGCAACACCTTTAAAATCCCGTGCAGCGCAGGCTTCTATCCGTAATTTCTCAAGCTCAGTAAAAACAGCGAATGACAAAGGTCCTGCGGGTACATTGATGTGATGCAATTCTTGAACGTGAAACCGTGCTTGCATGGCAACGGCATCGTAGTTACCGCGCATGACCGCAAGCAACTTGTCCGGCGTGGTCTGGGCCGGTGCCGGTACCCACGATGGGACGTTGTTAGTCTGGTTTTCCCGTTCTAAAAGCTCGAATTCGAGGCTGGGATCACCCGCCAGTGCGCGGGCAGCACTTGCCAGCGTGTGTTCGAACTGCTCAGCAGCCTGGCTCACGGGCTTTCCCTATCTAGGCCTGCACTGGGGGCGGGTAGTTCCTCGTCAAAACAACGTTGATAGAACTCAGCGACCAGTGGTCGTTCTAATTCGTCACAACGATTAACAAAGCTCACTTTGAAGGCATAAGCAACCGAACCAAATATTTCGGTATTGCGGCACCAGTTGATCACAGTACGCAATGACATCACCGTGGAAAGATCGCCATGCATGAAACCCTGTCGCGTCAGGTTGGCAACCTGCACCATCTTGCTCAGCAGAGCACGCCCCTTTTCATCCTGGTAGGCGGGCGCCTTAGCCAAGGCAATTTCCAGCTCTTCCTCGTGCGGCAGGTAATTGAGTGTAGCAACGATATTCCAGCGATCCAGCTGTCCCTGGTTGATTTGCTGTGTGCCATGGTAAAGACCGGTGGTATCACCCAGACCGATGGTATTGCTGGTGGCAAACAAACGAAACGCCGGATGTGGCTTGATGATGCGGTTCTGATCGAGCAAGGTCAGGCGCCCATCGGCTTCCAAAACGCGCTGGATCACGAACATGACATCCGGGCGACCGGCATCATATTCATCAAATACCAGGGCTGTCGGAGTTTGCAATGACCAGGGTAAAATTCCCTCACGAAATACGGTCACTTGTTTCGAATCCTGCAGCACAATGGCGTCGCGACCGATCAGGTCCACCCGGCTGATGTAGCTATCGAGGTTAATCCGCACACAGGCCCAATTTAGCCGCGCCGCCACTTGCTCTATATGCGTGGTCTTACCGCTGCCATGATAACCCTGCACTAAGACCCGTGCGTTATAGGCAAAACCCGTCAGCACCGCCAGAGTGGTCTCAGGGTTGAAGCGGTAGGCCTCATCCAGCTCCGGCACATATTCATTCCTGACAGAGAACATCGGCACCTGCATATCTGAATCGATGTCGAACAGCTCACGCACGTCAGCCATTTGATCTGGCACATTTTCGTAGCCAGCATTGTTGCCAGAATCCATCATTGAAGGGGCACTAGTGCTGTTCCAGTTGCTGGGCCAGCTCAGCCCATTGTCCAGCCAGCATATTCTCGGCCATCGGGTAGAGCATACCCTCTTCTTTGAGATTGTGCTGCTGGATCAGCATCAGTAAGGTATCACCCAGATCCAGTGCGTCTTCTGTTTGACCGTCATCTACGGCAACCCCGATTTGATCAAGCAGTCCACGTATCTGCTGATGCTCCATGCGCATGATAGCAGTGGGGCCACCGCCACCCATACCACTTATTGCCTCAAAAGCAGGAAACAATACATCTTCTTCCATTACCAGATGCCGCTGCATGCTGGTATCAAATTTCTGCCAGGTAATGCGGGCTACCTCAATGTCTGTGCCATCTAACAGTGCTTCGACATCCGCCCACTGAGCGTCACATCGGCGATGATCCTGGGTGAAAAAACCTGCCAGGCCGGCCTTCACATCAATATTCGTCATAGTTACCTCCCCAGCACACCTGGCAATCACCTAGGCATGCTCTGGTAAAAAGTTAACTGATGGTCTATTTTAGCAATACATTACAAAAACTGAAGCATTAATGGACAATTCTGTATCAGATTCATTAACAGTTACCGACCTGCGGGAGTTCGAGGCGCCGATACCCATGGAAAAAGTATTAATGGCCTGCTCACAATTGCAGCTAGGCGAGGTGTACACAGCACACCTTCCCCGTGTACCGATCATGTTATTCCCACATCTTGAAGCGTGCGGTTTGCACTGGCAGGTCCGTGAAGAAGCAGACCATAGTGCGATCATAACGATCCGGAAACTGCCTTGAGTTCAGTGTCGGCCGCCAGCGGGCTAGGCCTGGAGCAGGCACCGGGTTTGTCCGTGCCCGCGAGTTTTTTTCTGGCCATTCCCATTGGCATCCTGGTAGCGGGATTCATTCTGATAACGACGGGCGCCATGGCATTTGCCAGCCCCTTTACTCCCCAGGCGCTGGCTCTGACCCACGCTGGCACGCTGGGTGTACTGACGATGGGGATGCTGGGTGCGCTCTACCAGATGATCCCGGTTATTGCCGGCACTGCGGTGCCGTTCACACGTTTGGCGCATATTGTCCAGGCACTGTTACTGGCAGGTCTGGCAGGCTTTTTGTGGCAACTGCTGGGTGGCCCGGTAGTGGCAATGTTAATTGCGAGTGGTTGTTTCACGGCGGCCCTGGTAATTTTCCTCCTGCCACTGGGTTGGGCATTGCTGCGCCCGCCGACCCGCAACCAGACGGTCCAGGGCATGCGTTTGGCCATCGTAAGCCTGGCGGTCATCACCTTCACGGGCTTGATACTAGCAAAAATCTATAGCGGCGGCGAGTTCACAGGAGCGCGGCTATTGTGGCTACAAATCCACCTGAGCACTGCCCTGCTAGGCTGGGTTGGCGGTTTGATCATGGCGGTATCCTGGCAGGTGATCCCGATGTTCTACTTGGCACCGGCGGTCAGCAAAACCACATTGCGCTGGTTGTTTGGATTGTTGTTATCTGGGCTGTTATTACCGCTAGTGATACTCATAGCTATATGGCCATTCAATAGCTTCATGTCAGCCCCTGTAGCTGCTGCCATTGGCGCCTTGCCCGCTGCACTGGTCGTGTGGCTACTGCACCCTGTTTTGATCTTGCGCAACCTCTTAAGGCGCATCCGCAAACGCAATGATGCCTCGTTACTTTTCTGGCGCACCGGACTGTTCAGCGCGCTATTGTTGATCCCCCTTGGGACTGCGGCTGTGTTGCTTGAAGACCCTCGCTGGCAGATATTGTTTGGTTGGGTGTCGATCTGGGGTTGGGCAGGTCTGATTCTGCACGGTATGCTGAGCCGCATTGTGCCTTTCCTGGTCTGGTTCCACCGTTACTCAGCACAAGTTGGCCTGCAGAGCGTGCCTTCGATGCGCAGCCTGTTGTCTCAACAACGTATCAAAACAGGATTTGCCTTGCATTTTAGCTCCGTTATTGTGGGCCTTGGTGCAATCTCGTTACAGACAGACTTTCTGGCTCAACTCACCGGCGGGTTGCTGGCAGGCACAGCAGTCAGCCTAGGCAGCATGCTGATACATACGCTGAAGCCTAGAAACCATTGATCCATTCGATTTATTTCCACCCACAACCCCCGATCACCAACACCCAGATACACTTAAATTCGGTGCTATTTTTTAGTAGTCCAGCCAAATTCAGGTGGG
>CAYZLS010000073.1:0-8041 GCA_964479355.1 uncultured Wenzhouxiangellaceae bacterium
GCAGATTATGGGTATGCAACAGGGCGATAGAATTGCCCTGATGATGCCCAATATTTTGCAATACCCCGTGGCCCTGCTGGGTGCCTTGCGCGCCGGGCTTGTCGTTGTTAATACCAACCCGATGTATACCGCACATGAACTACGGCATCAGTTGGTAGATTCCGGTGCCAAAGCAATTGTCGTATTAGAAAATTTTGCCCACGTGCTTGCCGACATCCGCGATGAGGTTCCACTGGAACACATTATCACGACCCGGGTGGGTGATTTGCTTGATTTCCCCAAGTCATTACTGGTGAATCTTATCTTACGATATGTCAAAAAGAAGGTGCCAGCCTGGTCATTACCCGGTTCAACCAGCTTTCAGCACTTATTGAATAAGGGTGCAAAACTACCTTTAAAACCCGTCAGCATCGCCTTTGAGGATGTGGCGTTTTTGCAATACACCGGTGGCACGACAGGGGTTGCCAAAGGCGCGATGCTGACCCACCGTAATATCGTCGCCAACTTGTTACAATCAAGAGCCTGGCTACAGCAACTCGATGATGATCAGGAGATCATTATTACTGCGTTACCGCTTTACCATATCTTTGCTCTGACCGCTAATTGTCTGACCTTCATCTACCTCGGAGGCACCAATATTCTGATCACTGATCCACGTGATATGACTGGTTTCGTCAAAGAACTTGCCCGTCATCGTTTCACTTCAATCACCGGTGTTAACACTTTGTTCAATGGCTTATTGCACACCGATGGCTTTGCAGAGCTTGATTTCTCACCCCTAAAAATGACTCTGGGTGGTGGCATGGCGGTGCAAAAAACCGTAGCTAAACACTGGAAACGGGTTACCGGCGTTACCTTGCTCGAAGCCTATGGACTGACAGAAACCTCGCCCGGCGCCTGTATTAATCCAGTGACCCTGAAGGAGTATAACGGCTCCATTGGCCTGCCGATTCCTTCGACCGACGCCTGTATCATGGATGATAACAAGCAAATGCTGGCCGTCGGAGAAGTGGGTGAACTGTGTATTCGCGGCCCGCAGGTTATGAAGGGCTATTGGCAGCGCCCCGATGCAACCGCAGAAGCGCTTGATGCTGACGGCTGGCTGCATACGGGCGATATCGCGCAAATGTCTGCTGACGGTTATTTCAAGATTGTCGATCGTAAAAAGGACATGATCCTGGTGTCAGGCTTTAATGTTTATCCCAATGAGATCGAAGACGTGGTCGCCATGCACGATAAAGTCCTTGAGGTGGCCGCAATTGGTGTGCCGGATGAGCACTCTGGAGAGGTTGTCAGCCTGTTTGTTGTCAAACGGGATCCAACCCTGAGCAAAGAGGAAATTTACGCCCACTGTAAGGAAAATCTAACCGGGTACAAACGTCCACGCCATATCGAATTCATGGATGATCTGCCTAAGAGCAATGTCGGCAAGATTTTGCGCCGGGAATTACGCAATTTATAAGACCGTCGACCTAGGTAATAGATCGGGTAATGGGTCGGGTAATGCGTCGGGTAATGCGTCGAGGTGATCTATCAGGTAATCGATAATTCGGCTTATTTTTTGCCACGTTTCATCGCCAGTGCCCGAGTTGCCTTGCCAACGCCGTAGCGACGGTTAATCGCATCTACCGTCTGGTCCAAAGTCTGTTGTTGTACGGTATCAAACTCTGCCCTTTGCTCATGACGCGTCTCAAGCCCGGTTAGGCCGACACCAAGTAGCCTCACCGGCGTATTTAGATGTTCATGCAACCAGGTTTGCAGCAGTCCTCTCGCCTGTTTGTATACAACCTCCGTACTGGCCGTTGGTGCTGCTAGGGTTACTCTGCGGGTAGCAGTGCGAAAACGATGGTCGCGCACCTTGATCGAAATGGTACAGGCATGTAAAGCCTGTGCTCGCAAGCGCCCAGTAACCGCTTCTGCCTGGTGTTGTAATTCAGCCAGCATAGCTTCAGGTTGGCTGATATCTACCGCGAAGGTCTCTTCACGGCTAATTGATTTTTCCGGCGTACCGGTGATCACTTCACGCTCGTCTTCACCCCGTGCCAGTGCCTGGAAGTGCCCACTGCGTTTACCCAGGACTTGGCTGAGCACGGCCGGGTCCGATTTGCGTAGCTGACCGATGGTTAAAATACCTAATTTCTGTATTTTTGGCAGGGTCTGTTTACCCAGACCCCAGATTCTTTCAATCGGCATGGGATCCAGAAAAGCCCGGACGCCCTTTTGCGCCACATGTACAAATCCTTTCGGTTTTCCTATATCAGATGCCAGCTTGGCCAGGAATTTATTCTGTGCCATGCCCACCGATGCGTGCAGACCGGTACGGGTTAATATTTCTGCCCGCACAGTGGCACCAATCGTTTCTATGCTCCCCAACAGGGAAAGGCTGGCAGAGACATCCAGAAAGGCCTCATCCAGGGATAATCCTTCTACCTGTGGGGTTACTTCGTGAAAGACCTTGAAGACCTGTGCAGAAATTTCCCGGTAACGGGACATTCTGACCGGCAATACGACCGCCTGGGGGCACAAACTCAGGGCACGCGTCATTGGCATGGCAGAAAACACGCCAAATTTTCTCACCTCATAACTGGCCGCAGCAACCACACCCCGGCCACCGGTGCCACCCACGACCACTGGCAGGTTTCGATATTGTGGCTGATCGTGCTGTTCCACAGAAGCATAAAAAGCATCCATGTCAACATGGATGATTGCCCGTGGAGAAGCACCGGGATTTGCGCTGAATGTCACAATAGACCCATTATATCGATATGATTACAGATAACGCAGCTCATAATCTCATTGAGCAATTCCCAATATTACGCCAGGGCCTGTATGCCAATCATGCGGCAATTGCACCCTGGCCACGGGTGGCAAGTCAGGCGGTCAAGGAATTTGCGGAAGAAAACTGCACCCGTGGGCCACTGGCTTATGCCCACTGGTTATTGCGGGAAACACAACTGCGCCGAGGCTTGACCAAGCTGCTCAATGCTCGCTCGACAGATGATATAGCACTCCTGAAAAACACAACGGAAGGCATTTGTACTGTGGCCAACGGCGTTGACTGGCGGCGTGGGGACAACCTTGTCGTACCACTGGACGAGTTTCCATCAAATCGATTGCCCTGGCTGGCATTACAGCACCAAGGAGTGGAGATCAGAGAGGTGGATATTCGCTCCACAGCAGAGCCGGAACAGGCTTTGCTGGCCCATTTTGACGAGCGCACGCGCCTGTTATCGGTCAGTGCGGTGCAGTGGACTGATGGCCTGCGCTTGCAGCTTGCAACACTCGGTGCAGCTTGCCGAAAAAATGATGTGCTGTTTTTTGTTGATGCTATCCAACAACTCGGCGCCATGCAGATGGACGTACAGGCGTGTGGAATCGATTGCCTAGCCGCTGACGGGCATAAATGGATGTTGGGGCCGGAAGGAATCGCGATTTTTTATTGTCGGGAAGCCGTCCGAGAACGCTTACAACTCAGCCAGCACGGCTGGCGAATGGTGGATGAGCCCTATCAATTCAATCGCAATGACTGGCAACCAACCCGTGCTGCTACACGGTTTGAGGCCGGCAGCCCCAATCTTCTGGGCCAGGTAGCGCTGCATGCCTCTGTTGGCCTGTTATTAGAGACTGGAATGGATGAGGTAGAAGCACGTATAACGGCCAATTCCATGACCCTGGCAAATGGTTTGTCGGCTATGACGGGGGTCGAGCTGGTGCACCCGTATGACGCGCACAGGGTGTCTGGAATTGTCAGTTTCAGAACCCCGGCCAGGGATCCTGCAGAAGTTTATCGGAAACTGACCCGTCAGAAATTATTGTGTGCCTTGCGCGGGGATGCAATTCGCCTGTCACCCCATTTTTATCAATCAACCAGCATCCTGCACGACATGCTGGGAGTTATTGAGGCAGTAATTTAAAGTAAAAGATAATAAATATGCTATATCTAACTGTATATACTCATATTGTGTGTGTTCTTTCGTTATTGATCAACTCAGCTAGATGGGATTCGATGATGGTCATAGCATGCACACCATCAGAGGTATCCGCAAACTGAACACCAATTCCCGGCCGTCTGTTGCCCTGGGCACCTAGCGGTGTAATCCAGACAACTTTGCCAGGTATGGGTAAACGCTCTTCCAGTTCCATGATTGTCAGCAGCAGGAACACCTCGTCATTCAGCGCGTAACGCTTGGTGCTCTGCACAAACAGGTCACCACCTTTAATGAAGGGCATATACGCGCTATAGAGTGTTTGCCGGTCTTTGATTGATAATGAAAAAATACCTTGCTGTGCTATCTACTTGCCTCGTTTCCCGAATCACTCAATGAATCTCAAATTCCCTGTTCTGCCCATCTTATCAGCCAATCCTGCAGAAGTAAGTCTCCACGTACCGGAGAGGCTGACATTTTCCGATTCTGATCTGCGCGCTTTTGTAATTGTAATAGCGTTTTTTCCTGCAGGCCCGTAACAGTTGGTAGCCAGTTCAATGACTTTCCTGCCACCTGCGCTTTAACTGCTTCAGCAACACACAGAGATAACCAGCGCCACACATAATCAGACTCAAGCGCGGCTAGCTCGGTGCTTATCAATGATACGGAACCGGGACGAGAGATTAGCGTATTAAGACCCTCCCGCACCCGTGCAAATGAATCCTGCTCAGGCGAGCTAAGATAATGAGCGGCACGCAGCGGACTGCCACCCGCCGCGGCAAGTGCTGCGCGGCTTTCCTCATCAGAGTTCTCACAAGTTTGATTAAGCCAATCTAGCACCAGTTGATTATCCGGTTGGTGGATGTGAATCGACTGACAACGGCTACGGATGGTTACCGGCAAGCTACCCGGGTCGTTGCATACCAGGATTAATACCGCATTTCCGACCGGCTCTTCCAGGCTCTTTAACAAGGCATTTGCCGCAGCTGTTGTCATGCTTTCTGCAGGGTGAATATAAGCTACTTTGCAGGCACTGATCGAAGTGGTCAGATTAAGTGTAGCAATCAATCCACGCACCTGGTCAATTTTAATGGCTTTACCCATTTCAAGAGGCTGGATATCAAAACGGTCCGGATGTGCTCCACCGACGAGTAATTTACAGGAACGACACTGGCCACAGCCGCCCACGTCATTTTCTGCAGTGTGCTCACTGCATAGTAGTTTGCCCATCATTGCATCTGCCAACGCTGTTTTACCACTACCCACGGGGCCTTCAATCATCAGTGCATGTGCCAGCCTGTCCTGTTCAAGGCACTGAATGAAGAATGACCAGTGCTCAATCAACCACGGGTAGATGTTTGCATCGCTATGGGGAGTCATATAGTTTCCAAGCTCGCCTCCAGTATGCTCTGCACCTGCACCCAGACCTGATCCTGATCCTGACCCGCATCAATGACCCTGAAGCGTTGGGGGGCTTTTGCAGCTTGTTCCAGGTAAGCTTGCCTGACCCGTTGAAAAAACTCGATCGATTCAACTTCAAAGCGGTCGGCTGCACCCCGTCCGGCAACCCGGGTCATTCCCTGCTCTATCGATACATCAAATAAAAGGGTCAGGTCCGGTTGTAGATCGCCATGCACTAATTGCGCCAGTGTGCCCACCGCCTCGCTGCCCAGTTGTCGTCCACCACCCTGATAGGCATAACTGGCATCGGTAAAACGGTCGCAGACAACCACATCACCATTTTCCAGCGCCGGCCTTATCATCTGCTGCAACAATTGGGAGCGTGCAGCAAACATCAACAGCAGTTCGCTGGTGGCACATAATCCTGCAGTTTTGGTATCGAGTAACAATTGCCGTATTCTTTCAGATATGGGTGTCCCACCAGGCTCACGGGCTTCAACAACTCTCTTTCCATGCCTGGAAAACCACTCGACAATGCGTCGATGCTGGGTGCTTTTGCCGGCACCTTCCCCACCTTCAAGGCTGATGAAAAATCCATTATTCACTGCTTATGCTCCAGCAATCGTCTCACCGCTTGATTATGTTGTTTTAAGGTATCCGAGAAAGTATGCCCACCCTGCCCATTGGCAACAAAAAACATGGCTTCACCCATCGCCGGATGGGCAGCAGCGTACAAAGCCGCTACACCCGGTAATGCAATCGGTGTAGGTGGCAGACCATATCTCGTATAAGTGTTATATGCGCTGTCCCGCTTAAGGTCGCTACGGCGAATATTACCGGTAAACGCCTCACCCATTCCATAAATAACGGTGGGGTCGGCTTCCAGCCGCCAGTGCTTTTGCAAGCGACGCACAAAGACACCCGCAATGGCTGCGCGCTCACCCTCATGCGCGGTTTCTTTTTCGATAATTGATGCCATGCTCAGCAGTTCTTCCGGCCCGGCGTATGGAAGCCCGTCATCCCTGCCGGCCCAGGCGTTTGCCAGTGCCTTTTGCATGGCGGTATATGCCATTTGCAGGATTTGCAAATCTGACCCGCCCCGTTCAAACACGTAGGTTTCCGGTAAAAACCAGCCTTCGAGGTTACCTGCGCGAAACCCCTCCCGGCCCTTCAGCTCTGCACTGGTCTGAATGCTGTGTAGCAATACCGGGTTTTTACCGAATTCGCTCAGCAACTGGTTAAGGTTCCAGCCTTCTATAATAGTGAACCGGTAGCTGATAACTTTACCCGCTGCCAGTATTTTAAGCAGGTCCAGAGCATTGAGGCCGGGTGGCACTGCGTACTCACCCGCTTTGATAACCAACGGCTCCAGCCGGCTCAACAGCCGCCATTGCCAACCCATCCGAGTGGCACCACGCCGCTCTAGTTCTGCCACCACTGCACGGATACTGGCGCCACGTTCCACATTGAGAACAAAACCGTCAGTATCAATATTTAATGGTGCAAGTAAAAACTGTTGATACTGCTGCCATAAGCCAGACATACTTGCCATCGCTAGTAACAACAGCGTAACCGCGACAGGCGCAAGCCGCTTCATGGTGTTTCACTATTTTGTAGCCAGACCTGCAATTCACGGGTGACGGGGCCAATCGGGTAGCTTTGTTGATCAATGGCTGTGACCGGTACGATGCCACAGATCGAATTACACAAAAATATTTCATCAGCTTCCCACAGCATGTCAATCAGGATACGGCGTTGCTCACAACGCGCATTGAAAGCTGCCAGTAGCTGACCCCGCAGCACACCACGGACACCACAACGGTCCACCCGGGGTGTCAGGAGGCGCCCTTCCATGACCAGAAACAGGTTTGCTGACACCGCGCTGATTACATGGTCTTCACGATCCAGCAATATGCCTTCAGCAACACCTGTCTCACGCAATTCAGCGCTGGCCAGCACCTGTTCAAGCCGGTTCAGATACTTGATCCCTCCCAAGGCGGGCTGCAAAGCCAGGCGGAAATTACAAATCCGGGTTTTAATACCATCCCCCGCCAATTCAGCAATGCCATCGGGGTAAGCATGCGCGCTGACTATCCGAGTACAGCTTGCCTCAGCGTCGGGCATATAACCCCGCCCGGTACCACCCCGGGTCAACACGATCTTGACTACCGCAACTGACAAACCCGCACTGACAGTTTGTACCTCGCGTAACAGGAGCGCCTGTGGCGGCATGGTCAGCCCGAGTGTTTCGCAACCAATAAGCAAACGATCCAGATGCGCCTGCCACCAACGCGGTTGTCCCTGACGTACGTTCAGAGTTTCAAACAGGCCGTCAGCGTAATTCAGGCCGCGATTGGTGGCCGTAACCAGTGTCGAAATTTCACCATTTACCAGGCATTCAAGCATGCTGCAGCCCCAGGGCACGCAATAAACCGCGGGCTTTGTCTTCGGTTTCGGCCACTTCGTTGTCCGCCCGTGAATCTGCCACAATTCCCGCACCGATACGAAAACCAATCTGGTTTTCCTTTAACAGCATTGAGCGTATCAATATATTCAAATCCATACTGCCATCAAGTCCGAGGTAGCCGATTGAGCCAGTATAGAAACTACGGCCCTGTTGCTCCAGTTCGGCAATAATTTCCATACAGCGTACTTTTGGGCAACCGGTGATGGTGCCACCCGGAAAAACAGCCCGAATGACATCGATCGGTGAA
>CAYZLS010000074.1:0-7981 GCA_964479355.1 uncultured Wenzhouxiangellaceae bacterium
AAGAGCGACGTCACGGAATTCAGGCAATACTTATGAGGTGCTGTACAATTCAGTGATGGCGGCGAAAGCGAAAGGGCTTAACCTAGAACAGGCGGTAGAGCAGATAGAGTTGCCGCAATTCAACCATCTTGGTATGTATGACCAGTGGTTTAAAATGAACGTGGAAGGCATGTACCGGCAGACCCCTCCTGAAAACGAGGGGCGCCCTGAGGGTGAATAAAATACCGGGTTTTGGCACGGTGACAATCCGATAGCCGGGTGCTTAAACCATGTTGCTCCGAAAATCCAGCAATCAAGGAATCCCCAATGATCGAAGCACTGACTTCTGAAAACTTACCGCAACCACGATTCCGTTATACGCCGCTGATCAAGGCGGGCCCTTTTTATAAAACTGCCGGAATGGTTGCGCTGGATGCAGGCAGTGGTGAACTGGAACCCGGCGGCGCTGGTGCGGAAACACGCAAGATTTTGGCCAACCTGTGTGCTGCGCTGGCGGATTTTGACCTGAGTCTCGACGATATGATCAGCGCCTCTATTTATACCACCTGCTTCGACGAGTTTTCGGCAATCAACCATTCATGGGAGGAAGTTTTCGATACCGGTCAAAGACCGCCCACGCGGACATCTGTTGGAGTCAGCGCCCTGCCGCTTGGTGCCACGGTCGAGATCGAGTTCATGTTTTACAAGGAGACCTGACGCGCTTACAAATCATCCAGGTGTGACTCGTAATTGCGCCAGTGCTCAAGTGCCCCTTTGTAAATCGACTGCCTGACCTGCTCCGAGCTTGCCGTTCTGACAGTACGCTGTGTGCGGTGGAACTCGAGGCACTGTACTTCAAAGGGAAGACCGTAATGTGCCAGAAAACGGTGTACCTGCTCCTGGATATTTGCAACCACGTCCTCGGAGAATCCGCAAATGGATAAAATCAAATTACCAAGATTGAATTGTTCACCGAGCTATGTAGACTTGATTACGTATCAAATCTTTAGGAGGTCTTTAGGGATTTGCAACAAGCGCTACCGATTCGTGGCGTTGGTGGGCGTTGCTACGGGATGCTTGGACCTGAACAGGCTCTTAAAACGCTTCTCTTCCCGCGAGATTCAGGTATCGTAGGGGCAAACTCATTGATGAAGGCTGTGCCGGATGAGAGTCCTCTTCGTAAGGCTTGCGGTCTTTGTGGTGCTCGTGAGATGTGAGGTGAGCGCAGGTGCGTCCAACCCGAGGCTAAAGCTTGGTGATGTGGTACGTCTTGAAATGCTCGAGATACCCCACGCCGGTTCCGGGATGGGGTTGTTTGGTGTGAAGAGGGATTCATGGACGATCAGGAAGGACATGGGGGATACCGCATGACCACTATCACGACCATCGAAATCGAGCCGCCCTATCTGCTCTTCATCGGCGACATGGACTATGAGCTCGATGCTAAGACGGCTTTCGGTATCGCCCATTGGCGGCCGGAACTCTGTTTAGCACAACTCCGGTTCGGAACCGAAGTGGATCTGGGTCTGCCCGATATGACGCCGAAGGATGCCGTGGCGGCGGGGGCCAGGAGCCTGATCGTCGGGGTGACCCCGGTGGGAGGGACCTTCCCCGAAACCTGGGTCGAATCACTGGTCGAGGCCGCTGATTCGGGGCTCCACATAGTGGCCGGCATGCACACCCGGCTCGACCAATTGCCGGGCCTCAGCGAAGCCGCAACGGAGGCCGGGGTGCGGTTGGTGGATGTGCGCAAGCCCCCGCCATACATACCGGTTGGAATGGGAGTCAAACGGCCGGGCCGAAGGCTGCTTACCGTCGGTACCGACTGTGCGGTGGGAAAGAAGTACACCGCCCTGGCCATCGAGAAGGAGATGCGCGCGCGCGACATGTTGGCGACCTTCCGCGCGACCGGGCAGACGGGCATCATGATTGCCGGTGAGGGCGTGCCCATCGACGCGGTGGTTGCCGATTTCATCTCCGGTGCGGCCGAGATGCTTTCGCCGGTCAACGAAGCGGACCACTGGGACGTGATCGAAGGACAGGGTTCCATCGTGAATCCGGGTTACGCAGGCGTCACCGTCGGTCTGATGCACGGTTCACAGCCAGACGCCTTGGTCCTCTGCCACGACGCCGCACGAACCGTGATCGACGGCTGGGAGGGGTACGACGTGCCGGAGATGCCCAGCATCATCGACCACTATCTGTCCGCTGGGCGGCTCACCAACCCGGCTGTTCGGATGGTCAGCATCAGCGTCAACACCTCGAGTCTTGATCGTGTCGAAAGCGCGGCCTATCTCCGTGAGTTGGAAGACCGGATGGAGATGCCCTGCGTGGATCCTCTGGCCGACGGGGTGGGCCGGATCGTCGACCGACTCCAGACGGGGGCCTGAGCATGTCCACCAGGCTGAGCGTTCACCAGGAGGATTGGACTTTCAGGGAGCCTTTTGGGATCGCGGGTGATGTCTCGTACTCGGAGCCGGCGATTGTCGTTGAGCTGCAGGATGGAGATCTCGTGGGCAGGGGTGAAGCCGAGGGGATCTACTACTTTGACGAGACGACGGCGTCCATGATCGAGCAGGTCAATCAAGTGGCCTCAGATGTGGAGGGCGGAGCCAAGCGCATGGATCTCCTCGATCTCCTGCCGCCGGGGGGGGCGCGCTGCGCCATCGATTCCGCGCTTTGGGGCCTAGAGGCGAAAAGAGCCAGCAAGCGGGTGTGGGAGCTGGCGGGACTCGAACTCAAGAGAATCGTCACCGTCTTCACGATCGGACTCGAAGGGGAGCCGGCCGAGATGGCACGCAAGGCAGCTGCTGCTGCCGAGCAGCCACACCTCAAAATCAAGCTGGACGCCGACCGCCCGGTGGAGAAGATCGAGGCGATTCGCGCGGCGCGGCCTGATGCCAGCATCGTCATCGATGCCAACGAGGCTTGGAGCTTCCAACAGTTGGTGGAGATTGCTCCCCGGCTGCACGGCCTCGGTGTTACCATGATCGAGCAGCCTTTGCCCCGCGGCGCGGATGCAGAGCTTGAGGGGTACCAAGCGCCCCTGCCGCTGTGTGCGGACGAGAGCTGCGTCCACCTGGGCGAAGTCGCTGAGGTCGCCGGGCGTTACCAGATGATCAATATCAAGCTCGACAAGAGCGGCGGCCTGACCCACGGGCTTGAGATCGTACGCGAAGCGAGAAAACGCGACCTCGGGTTGATGGTGGGCAACATGTGCGGAACCTCGCTCGCCATGGCGCCGTCATTCGTAATCGGTCTAGCGTGCGATCTTCATGATCTAGACGGTCCACTCCTCTTCGAGTACGATCGACCCCACGCAATGAAATATTCAGGTGGCGTGGTGTCACCGCCCTGCCCCGACCTCTGGGGTTGATTCGCCCGAGGGTCGCCATGCAAGGTTGTAAAAAACAGCCGACCGCGGTCGGCCGGACACAATATTTTGCACTATGCAACACTGGCCACGGTAGACTTGAGCCCTTATCGAAAGGAGCGGATCATTCGTCACCTATCTCCCCTCATCTTGTGTAGCGGTTTACTCATTCTCGGGTGTGCGCTGGTTGCCGCGCCGGTGTGGGGCGACGAGGTGGACGATTTCGTTCGTGCCAAGATGGAGAAACATCAAACCCCCGGCATAGCCATCGCCGTCATCCGCGACGGCGAACCGGCCAGGGTCCAGGGATACGGCCTCGCGAATATCGAGCTGGAGGTTCCTGTAACGCCCGCCACAATCTTCCAGACCGCCTCGGTGGGCAAGCAGTTTACGGCGGCCGGCATCCTGCTCCTCGCCGAGGAAGGCAAGCTGAAGCTGGACGATCCACTCGCCCTGTACTTTCCGAGCGCCCCCGCCACGTGGCACCGGATCACGATCCGGCACCTCCTGACCCACACCTCCGGCATCAGTGATTCCAGCGACGACTTGTACGATGAGCTACGCGACTACACGGAAGAGGAACACTTGGAGATCTCCTGGAAGTTACCGCTCGAGTTCGCGCCCGGCAGCCAATGGAGCTACTGCAACACCGGCTACATCATCCTCGGGATCCTGACCTCAAAGCTCACCGATATGCACTGGAGCGAGTTCCTGAAGCAGCGCATCCTCGAGCCTGCTGGGATGACAACAGCGCGCGTCATCAGCGAGTCTGACATCATCAAGAACCGGGCCGACGGCTACGAACGGAACGAAGACGGCGAGCTCCGAAACCAGGAGTGGGTTCCCCCGAGCGACAACACCCTGGCCGACGGCTCCCTCTACGTGACGGCGAGGGACATGGTCGCTTGGGATGCCGCCCTGCGCGAGCGGCGGCTCCTGAGCGAGGCCAGCTACGACGCGTGGTGGACACCGGTGTCACTCGGCGACGGCATCACCTACCCCTATGGCTTCGGCTGGGAGTTGAGTGAGCAAGGTGGGCACCGGCTGATCGAACACGGCGGTTCGTGGCAGGGCTTCCGCTCGGCGATCGCTCGTTACGTCGAGGACAAGCTGACGGTCGTCGTCCTCGCTAACGCGGTAGGCACGCCGACCGAAGCGATCGCTCATGAGATCGCGGGCATGCTAGACGACGATCTGCGCCTTCCTGATCCCAAGGCATCCGGTGTCGATCCGGACCTGCAGCGGACGGCACGCCTGGAGGGTCTTCTGAAGGCGTGGGCCGAGTCGCGCACGACTCCCGAGATGGGACGCGGCCTCGCGGCGGTTTCCTCGGGTAGCGCCGACGAGTCGTCCGACCGCTGGCGTACCGGCCAGCGCCTCAAGAAGAAGAGCTTCTCTTGGCTCGAAGACGACGACCTAGGATCGAATTCGCTAGAACTGCTTGGAGAGACGGTGACGAGAATTGCCCATTATGTGCTCGTGACCGAGGACGCTCGCCGGGTTTACCGCTTCTACTTGACGGCCGACGGCACAGTCGCCGATTTCGTATCAGAGCTGCGTTGATTCGTTTTCGAGATCAATTTCTTGTTGAGAACAAGATGATGGAGCCTGCCGCTCCGGTCCTCCCATCTATCCATGTGGAGATCCAGCGTAGCTAAAGCCAATCACACCAACGATGCGCCCCATCTTGTAAGGGACATTGGCCTCGTTGCGGCGATAGCGTTGATCGTCACGAGTGCGATTGGCACGGGCGTATTCCTTAAAGCACGAGTCATGATCTGCTATGTGGATACACCCGAGATGGTGCTGTTGGCGTATGCAGTAGCCGGTCTCTTTGTATTGGCGGGCGCGTTGATCTACGCAGAATTGAGCACCCTGATGCCTCGCTCCGGAGGGGCGTACAACTACATCGGCGCGGCATACGGCAGATTATGGGCCTTCCTCTACAGTTGGATGGAAACCTTTATCGACGGTGCCGGGAGCATGGCCGCGCTGGCGATTGTATTCATCATATTTTTCAACGATCTGCTCGGGGGCACGCTTTCCCCCGGTGTCACTTCTGCGCTTGTTGCGGCAACCCTAGTATTCGTCACCGCCCTGAACTTGGCGTCCGTTCGAGCGAATGGTGCACTTGCAATCGTAGTCACAGGGCTCAAGATCGTGCTGTTGTTCGGCATTGCCGGTTGCGCATTCTTCTTCGGGGATGGGTCGTGGGCCAACTACGCATTAAGTGGTGCAGAGGGCACCTGTGAAGGCGTACCCGCAGAAGCGCGCATGGGACTTGCTGGCTTCGGAGCCGCCATTATTGCAGCGATGTGGAGCTATAGCGGTGCGACGGCAATTATTGTGGTCGCCGAAGAAGTGAGGGATCCGGCTCGAACACTGCCGCGTGCACTAATCAGTGGCGCGGTGATTCTGATTGGTCTGTACCTACTCGTCAATGCTGCCTATTTTTTCGCGCTGTCGCCGGATACCATTGCGAGCATCCCGGAATCGACCTCGGTCGCCGGCGCGGTGATCGCACGCGTCGTCGGCGCGGGCGCTTCGACACTGATGGCGGCTGGGCTGATGCTGTCCTCGTTCGGAGCTCTGCACAGTAGCGTGTTGCACATGGCACGCTTTCCCTTTGCGATGGCGCGAGACGGACTTTTGCCCTCCGTATTCGCGACCGTATCCCCAAAATCGCACGCCCCGACCTATGCGGTGCTACTGCTAGGTGTCTGCGCCATCGCTTTCGCTTTCTCGGGCAGCTTCGACGTGCTCACTGACATGATTGTGTTTTCAATATTGCTCTTTGAAATCATGGCAGTGGCGGCGGTGTTCGTTTTGCGCAAACGATTGCCCGCGAAGGCAAGCTCCTATCGCGCGTGGGGTTATCCTTTCCTGCCGGTGGTATATCTACTGGCAATCGCCTGGCTTACGCTCAACACCTTGTTGACCCTGCCTGGGCGGTCGCTGGCGGGTTTGGGGCTGATCACGCTAGGGCTGCCGGTTTATGCGTATTACGCGCGTGGACGGCCCCCGTCGCGAGTGGAAGACTGGCTTGACAATGACGAGACATAAGGAACGCTAGAAACCTGCGAATAAGTTTTACCGGATTTTCCTGAACATAAACGAATCGTCCCCACGGCAAGAATGGCTGAAGCTATCTGTCGGTCCAGCCCGGTCCACGCACTACCCGGCCCGGAGTCGCGCCGGTGTGCTCGCCATCTTTAAGGACCTGCTTGCCGTTCACAAATACATATAGCATACCGGTCGCGTATTGGTGCGGGTCAACGAAGGTCGCGTGATCCTGGATCGCATCGGGGTCAAAGACGACCACGTCTACAAAGAATCCTTCCTTCAGTTGACCACGCCGGTCGAGCCGAAGATTTTGGCTAGGCAATGCAGCCAATTTGCGAATCGCCTCTTCCATCGGGATTAACTGCTCGTCGCGCACATACTTCCCCAGGATACGAGCGAAACTGCCATAGGCCCTCGGGTGCGGGTTGCTCTTTAGAAATACACCTTCCGGTGCAAGCGAAGCCTCATCAGAATTAAAACTTACCCATGGCAGAGCAATCACCTTGCGAACCACATCTTCGGACTGGTCGAAATACACGGCCTCTATTCGGCTACGGTCTTCGACAATTAGATCCATGGCCATTACCCATGGATCTGTGCCGCGCATTTGCGCGACTTCGGCAAGTGTCTTTCCGATCAATGGTTTCAGTTCGTCTGTCTTAAACCCGACTAGCATAATGTCTCCTGGTGAGTCCCCCTCGTTGTACCCGACCATTTCACGCGCAATTCGTTCCCGAAGAGCAGGGTCTTTCATGCGTTCCAGCGAAGCATCAAAACCACCTTCCTGAACCCATATTGGAATTGTTGCGTTGAGCCCGGTGCCACTCGCCGGATAGGGGTAGACGTCGGCCGTGATGTGCAGTCCCTCGGCCCTAGCACGTTCGACCCTGGCTACAGCTTCGTCAAATAACGGCCAGTTGGATCGGCCGGACGATTTGAGATGATAAATCTCGGCTCTGATCTTCGCCTCGCGAGCGATAGTAAGGAGCTCTTCGATGGCTTCCAACATGCGAGCAGCCTCGTCTCGCATGTGCGAAATGTAGACTCCGTCATATTCGGCGGCCACCTCCGACAGCGCTATCAACTCGCCGGTCTTCGCAAAACTTCCGGGCGGGTAAATTAGAGCTGACGCAACGCCCAACGCACCTTCTTGCATCGCCTGACGCACCAAGGTGCGCATTTGGTCGAGCTCCTCCGGTGTTGGCTCACGGTCTTCGTGCCCGATCACGTACGTACGAGGCATGGCGGTACCGATGAACGATGCCACGTTCGGCGAGACGCCACGTCCTTCGAGATATTCGAGATACTCCGCAAGTGTCGTCCACTCGATGTCGTAGCTGATATCGCCTTGCCGCCGAATCATCTCTGCCTTCATTGCATCATTGAGTGGCCCCATCGATACTCCCTCGCCCATTATTTCGAGGGTTACGCCCTGGCGGATATTGCTCTGCGATCGACCGTCTTCGATTAGCGATTCGTTCGCCCAAGACATCATATTGACGAAACCCGGTGCCACTGCGAGGCCCTTGATATCGATATCGATCGACGCTGTTGTCTCACCTATGT